>DATMZB010000517.1:0-8526 GCA_035560655.1 Methanotrichaceae archaeon
GAGACAGGGAGACATCTTCATGTCCAGATCCCAGTTCGAATTCAGCTCTTGGGCCGTACCCATCCCCCGCTCCCAGATCAAGCATGAGAGCTCCGGCCGGGCAGGAGATCTCGCAGTGCCCGCACCCGGCGCATCTGGAAGCATTTGATTGCGACACTTGCGGGAGGCGGGCCTCGTCTGCAGGACCTATGATCCCTACGGGGCAGACCTTTGCACAGATGCTGCAGCGGGTGCAGCGATCCTTATCTATGGCTATAGCGGTCATTATTGTCAGTCCTTGAGGATTCATGGAGTTCTTAGATCACAGCGCAGTCTATTCCCCTCAAGCAGCGATTTCAGGCATGAGTTGTCTGAGATGCAGCCTGAAGGGCGGATATCTCCGGACTTCCATCTATTGATGAGCTCAGGCTCGCAGATCAGAGGCCGGGATAGGCCTATGTAATCCGCAACTCCCTGCTCAATAAAACGCTTGGCCGTCTGGTACGACCTTATCCCGCCCGTGAGCATCAGGGGAAGATCTATCTTTTCTTTAAACCGCATTGCAGCCTCGCGATAGTATCCTTCATCCTCAGGTTTGACTTTGCCCTGCCTTATAAGCGTTGGTTCAAACAATCCGGGCATTTTTATTCTCCAAACTTTCAGATTTTCCGATTGGAAGTAGGTTTATTAATAGGACATACTATGCAATCTGGAACTTGCTTACCAAAGTGATACCTGAGGCGCCATGGCAAAGAAAGATGAATACAGCTGTCCTGTAGAGGCGGCGATTGATATCATTGGAGGAAAGTGGAAGCCCTGGATCATATGGTGCCTCAGAGACAGAGCGCTGAGATTCTCGCAGCTGCAAAAGGAGCTGTCAGGCGTGAGCCCTAAGATGCTGACAAAGCAGCTTCGAGAGCTTGAGGAGGACGGAATGGTGTCCAGAAAGATCTACCCGGAGATACCGCCAAAGGTAGAGTACTCCTTGACATCATCGGGCAGGACAGCCATACCTCTGGTTGAGGCACTGTGCGAGTGGGGGAGCGGATATTTGAATATAAGCTGTTCTCATAGCTAGCACATCTAGGCAGAAATAAGGCCACGATTTCCCTTTGGTTCAAGATTGTTTGTTCTGAGGCATTTATGGTGTTATTGGGTGCTATTCCAGCCTCGTTATACTTAGATGATTGAACAGGCCTGATCTTTTGGTCTGTGCTATAGTCCCCGCAGGCTGCATCTTTTTGCATTGCCATAAAGTGCATCTGTATGATACGCTCCCACGATTCAAACTCAGAGCGATAATCGTAGAAGAATAACGAGAACGCTCAGGGCGAGGCACTGAGGGTCCGGGCGTCTCAAGATTCCTGCTGAGAGCAATAATCAGCAGAAGAAAAGCCACAACCTTCTGGGGCAGGCACTAACTACTGGGTGTCTCAGGCCGACGGGCCCCCCTGACCCCGCGGCCGCGGGGAACACCCATACATCTAGGCCAGGGCTACCGCAAAAGAATGATGGTATCAGGGCCGATTGTGTCCGATATCCCTAAAGTGCACCGAACCTGCTATCTTTCCCTCAAACAGCTCTTGGCTAGCGCTTGCCTATCAACGTACATGTCCCCCGCGAACGCGGGGTCAGGGGGGCCCGTCGGCCTTGAGACACCCAGGGCATAGAGCACCACCCAAAACCTCATGATTCTTTGAATCATGCCCGAAAGAGGAAAGGGAATTGCATGCCATCACTTATCCCATGTTTCTCATGTGAAAAGATATGGCTGTTCTTCTCAGACACAATCTCTTAATCTGAATGCAAAGAGAGGGTCTCCTTGAACGCACCTTAAAAAGCCACGGCCTTGAGTGGCAACCCCGTTCATTAGTATATTGCCCAAAGCTAAAAAGAAGGTTTACAGCAATTATGCTCCGGAAAACGAGAATCTGCTGATGCCAAAATCTGCGTGGCATTTGCCATTCCTCAAGCATGCTCTCAAGGAACAGTGTTTCATGTGGTGATTTTAGAGGACAGGATTAAGGCTAAGATACTCCTTCGCCCTGGTTATCCCTCTGCCCCATCAGGATTCATCAGGACCATGCTCTCAGCTGCCGATAAGCTTCTCCGCCACCCAGAAGAGCACCATCCCTGCAATAACCGTCCAGCCCAGTGATTTGGTCCTTAATGCAATGATAAATGTCGGAACCGCCACTATCGACTTCATCTGAAGTATATCCAGGTGCCGTGGGCTACCCATCACGAAGAGGTCAGAAAACACAAGAGAGCTCAAGATGGCCACAGGTATCAGATCCAGCCATTCGACGAACCACAAAGGCAGCCTCCTCTGAGACAGGAAAAATAACGGGAGCCAGCGCGGGATGTATGTGACCAGCCCCATTGCCGCTATCAGGAGGAGGTAATCCGTATCAGGCATAAGATTTCCTCCTTCTTTCTGCGTACCTTACGAGGGCAAAGCCTGCAGTGGCTCCAATTAGAGATCCTGCAACCACGAATGAGTTGCCTGGCACCAGGAGGGCGATTGCGACTGCCAGGGCTCCCGAGATGACGGCCGTCAGCACATATATCCTCCCACGAAGCTGAAAGGCCAGCAGGCAGAGAAACATGGCGCTCAAGGCATAATCAATTCCAAAGCTTCCGGCCTGGATGAACTGGCCTCCATAGCCGCCGAGGACTGTGCTGGCGATCCATGCAAAGTTGGCTATGTGGTTGACTGTAAGCGCCTCGTACGGGTGCCACTGCCCTCCTCTGAACCTGACCATGTTGACTGCGAAGCTCTCATCAGTGACGCCGTATGCAAAGAGTGATATGAACCTCCTGCCCAGGCCGTGAAGATAAACCGCCAGAGAGGAGCTCATGAGGAAATGCCTCAAGTTGACCATAAAGGTGGTCAGGACTATCGACAGGGGAGCAGCTCCGCTGCTGATCATGGCAACTGCAATGAACTGGGAGCTTCCTGCAAACACCACAATGGACATGAGGGCTATGTCGAGCAGGCTGAACCCGGCCTTCTGGGCCAGGATGCCAAAGGCCAGCCCGAGTGGGAAGTAGCCGATGCATATGGGCCATGCAGCCCTCAGGCCTTCTTTGGCAAAGGTCGTGAGCGGCATATGCCCGTAATGCCGACCATCTCTTTGACCACATTGACCGCCCCTTTGACCACCTTTATCGCCTATTTGACAGTCTCCTTGGGCGCCTGTCTGAGTAACCTCTTTGGCGGCTACTTGAGTATTCCCTCGGCAATCCCTCTGAGTGTCCTCTTGGGCGTCTGCCTGACTGTCCACCCGGCAGGCCTCTTCAGGACCGCCTTCCTGGTTCGAAGATGTTTCAGGAGGGGCTTGCCTTCCGCACAAGTTCCGAGCTTTCATGAGAAATCCATCTGGATGGCGATAGCTAAGTCAGGCCGTGCTCAGCCAGCATGCTCCACATACTCGACTACGGCGCCATCCGGGTGGCGAGCCCTCATGTTCCTGCCTGTAGGGACCTTCTTTGGCTCATCCAGGATCTCTGCTCCAGACTCCAGCAGCCAGCTCCTGAAATCATCTACGGAATCTACGAGGAATGTGGCCTGGGTCTGCCTGAAGGCCGCCAGCCTGTCTTCAGATCCGGCAACGAGCAGCACCGATCCAATGCTTGCAAGCTCAAGCCCTGCCTCGGAGTATTTGAAGCGTAATTCACATTTTTCGCCAAGGAGCCTCTCATAAAACGCCACAGCATCGTCGAGCTTTGCAGGGGCCAGATAGATCCTCATCATGATTCGAAGCACCTTCATGGATTATCACCCCGGACGTTCCCATCGCATTTCATAGCCATTCATCATCATCCATTGCCACCATTGCCATCCTTCGCTTAATTCCTGCGCCGTGCCCCCGTAAGCGAGAGGCCTCTATTCTCTTTAGCCCTTAAGGATACCAGCCTGGGCATCAGCCAGGGCATCATCTCCACGCCACTGCCTTGAAGAACGTGTAGCAGAATGTGCCATCATCTTCTGCTGTCCTGTACAAATCCCTGATTCCCATGGCCCAGGATGCCTCATCAATCAACCCCTGGCCGACTGCCTGATAGGCTACCCCCTCTACCATTTGAGTGAATGTCTTTCGAGTGAAGCCGTCAACAAGGTCAGGCATGCTGCCGTCGGCATAGACCATCCGGGGAGATACTCTGACATTGCCAAACCCGACCTGCCTCAAGAGCGGGTACAGCCGGCGACCTATGAGGGGATCGCCCCCGGCCCGAACCTGAAGATCCACCAGGCACTGGATGGCACTGCGTGCATGGCTGCTCTCCGGATGGAAGCAGGCTGAGCCGTGGTCACCTTCTATGACGGTTATAGATCCCCCGGGCTTTAAAACGCCCTTCAGCTTCCCCAGAGCCTTTACAGGATCTGCCAGGTGCTCCAATACAAAGCAGACGAAGACGTGGTCGAAGCTGGACTCGGGGAAGGGCAGATTGAAGATGTCCGCACGCTGGAACGAGACGTTTGTAAGCCCCCTTGCCCGTGAGCTTTCCTGTGCTTTGGCCAGAGAATCCTCAGAGATGTCTATGGAGACGAAGTTCGTCTGAGGACTGTTGCATGCAAGCGCTGCGGTCTGGGCTCCAACGCCGCATCCTGCCTCAAGGACGAGGCTGCCTGCAGGATAGGCGGTGTCAGAATGCAGCAGCTCAGTAAGGGCAGATGCCTGATCTATGAGCCGATCGCCCTCTTTTGTAGAATAGCCGTGCACATAGTTGATGTTCATCACTTTTCCATTATTTCGGCTCATTATCTCAGTTTCGGCAATACAGCTATCAATACTGCTTCAGCTATGGCAGTGCGTTTCCCCACATCATCCATGGCCTCATTTATGGCCTCCTTTCAGGCACGACACACATGTCCCAGATGAGACCGCCGGGAATGCAATCCCTGGCTATCCATTGACGGGATGGGCAAGAGCTACATCGTCCTGATCCTGCCTCTTCATATCGATGCCCTCTGCATCGAGCCTCCTTTTGATAGCTTCCCTGATGTCGCATGCTGCATTGAAGGCTTCTGCAGGCATGGCATAAAAAGTCAAGCGCAGGGTAGCTGAGTGGTCTTTAAGCTCAGTAATCATCACTCGCATGCTCTTTTCCTTCACGATATGGGGGTTCTTCCCGGCCTCATCTATCATGATGTTCCTGGCACGATCGATGTCCATGTCATGGCTTATGTTGAAGTCGATGGGGTAAATGTAGTACGGCTCCTTTATGGTGTAGTTGGTTATGGCAGTGGTGTTCATGGTGCTGTTTGGCACTATCACCCGCCTCCTGTCCCAGGTGCAGATCACCGTGTGCCTGAGCGTCAGGTCCTCCACATAGCCGCTATCGCCCTCGAACTCGACATAGTCCCCGACCCTTATTGGCTTGAATATGGCCAGGAATATTCCAGAGATGATATTTGAGAGGGAGCTCTGAGCAGCCAATCCTAAGGCCACCCCGACCAGGCCAGCGCCCGTAAGCATGGCCAGTGTCACGCTCTGAAGGTAAGGAATGGTAAACGCTGCCATAAGGGTGCCTGCGACATAAATGGAGATCACCAGGATCTTGTGGAAGAGGGTATAGATGGTCAGGTCCACGGCCTGATTCATCCTTCCAGACTCTTTGGCCTTGCGTATATAGATTTTAAAAGCAGCATCAACTCCCCTGGCCAGGAGGAAAGTGCCAATCAGGATGGCTATTATTTCAAACGCTTCTGATATCACCTCATGAGGATCGATCCCCAGTGTGTTCGCCATGAAGTTGGAAGAGAGATAATCCTTGAGAGACCTGGGGCCCATGGAAGCCCCCTGGCCAACTATGTGCTCTAGGAGCTTTTTACTTACCTCCCTGGAACCGCTCATATGGTTAGATCTGACCACAATATTTAAGCCCTTTTGCATGGCTTCAGGTGATCTATGGCCAAGGGCCGGAAGGATAGAGCGCTGTTTCCGGGCCTGGGAGACGGAATCATATCATGGCTAGACCATCTGCAGCCAGGGGTACATGGATCAAGTGGATGCCTTTAATCTTCATTGCCATTCTTTTAGCAGCTGAGGCAAATGCCACCACATACACCGTCTCAGGGAACTTCTATGACTTTCTCCTCAACTTCAACAGCATCAATGAGGCCATGAGCAATGCCGATGAGGGCGACAGGATCCTGGTTAAGAGCGGGATCTACTTCGAGAGCCTGAATATCACCAAGAAGCTCACGCTCGTGGGCGTGGATGCCGGAAAGGGGATGCCAGTCATAGATGCCGAGAACACGGGAAGCGCAATTACTATTAGCGCCGATGGAGTCAGGCTGGAGGGGTTCAACATCACCGATTCCGGCTCGTCCAGGTTCGATGACTCCGGCATAAGGGTCCTCTCAAATAATAACTACATCAAGGGCAATACGATAAGCAACAGCTCTGTGGGGATATATGTGGGGAGTTTCTCGGGCAATACCATCACAGGAAATACAGCTCGCTATGACGATGTGGGCATCTTCCTGGACGGCACCTTCAATAGCACCCTCAGGGATAATGCTCTGAGCAACAACAGGCTATTTGGGATTTGCATTGATCGGGCCGTTAAGAATGTGCTGTACAGAAACACCGCCTGGAGGAACAAATATTGTGCCGTATTCATGAATAACTCTGACCAGAATACGCTCAGCGATAATGTCGATACCGAAAGCGACTACTACTCAATATTGCTCAGCAACTCCAGCAGGAACATCGTCCGCGGCAGCAATATCTCCAGCACTTACTTCAGTGCCATAGGGCTGGAGTACTCAGAGGATAATGTGATCTCCGACTGCAATATATCCAAGAGCTATGATGGAATTTACCTGGGAAAATCATCCAATGGAAATACATTAGTGAGAAATATCCTCCACAACAACCCCTGCGGCCTCTACATTGAGGATTCGTCCAGGATCAAGGTCTATCTCAACAGCTTTATCGACAATGATGAGAGCGTTCATCTTGACAACTGCACCCTCAGCCACTGGAACTCCACTGCGCCCCTGGCCTATCAGTATAGAGGCTCGGCCTTCCTGAGCTATCTGGGCAACTTCTGGAGCGATTACTCTAAGAGCGGCAATTATGATGGTGGAGTGGGCAAGGTTCCCTATAATGCAGAGGGATTAACAGATAGACACCCGCTGGCTGCACCAGCTGAGAATTTCCATGCTGAAGAATGCTGATTTTCTATACAAAACCCAAGAGCTTATTAGAGCGTGAATCGCTTTAGAGCGTGATGAAAGAGTCGCTCCTGGTATGCCGTGATCCCACTGCCCTGAAGTCCGAGCTCAGAGGCATAGTCGATGCCCTGCTGGCGGGCCGGGTCAAGACGGAAGGTGATCTGGAATCTATGAAGAGGGACGTGTCATCTGCCTTGGGCCTTCCCTCCCTGCCAAGCAACGCCGATATACTGGGCGCGGCCACGACTGCCGAGCGCGAGCGCCTCAAGATGCTCGTCAGGAAGCCCACCAGGACGCTGTCAGGCGTGGCGGTGATCGCAGCCATGACCTCTCCGGCCAGGTGCCCCCACGGCATATGCATCCCCTGCCCGGGGGGGATATGCAGCGATGCGGGATCGCCCCAGAGCTACACAGGCCGGGAGCCGGCGGCTCTTCGGGCCGGCCAGCACAACTACGACCCCTATGATCAGGTCTGGGCCAGGCTATCCCAGCTCCATGAGATAGGCCACCCCCTGGACAAGGCCGAGCTAATAATCATGGGCGGCACCATTACCTCGCGGTATCTGGGTTACCAGCACTGGTTTGTAAAGCGCTGCCTGGAGGCCATGAACGACTTTCCATCATGGGAAATGGACAGAAAATGGAGGTCCTTCCAGGATGTGGCCCTGGAAAACCGGGGCGCCATGGTCAGAAACATAGGGACCACATTTGAGACCAGGCCTGACTGGTGCAGCCCGGGCCAGATAGAGAGGATGCTGGTCCTTGGAGCTACGAAGGTTGAGCTGGGCGTTCAGAGCACCCTGGACAGAGTGCTTCAGAAGATGAGGCGCGGCCACACAGTCTCACAGACCATAGATGCCAACAGATGCCTGCGAGATGCTGGGCTGAAGGTTGGGTTCCATATGATGCCTGGCCTGCCAGGGTCATCAGCAGAGGACGACCTGTCCGTCTTTGAGGAGCTCTTCGAGAACAGCAACTTCAGGCCTGACTACCTGAAGATATACCCGACTCTGGTGATAGAGGGAACTGAGCTTTACAGGCAGTACATCAGAGGCGAGTACCAGCCGCTCGGAGATGAGGCTGCTGCAGAGCTTGTGTCAAGGATCAAGGAAATTCTACCAAGGTACGTCAGGCTCCAGAGGGTGCAGAGGGACATACCGGCTCACCTGATAGTGGCAGGAGTCAAGAAATCCAACCTGCGGCAGCTGGCTGGACAGAGGCTCAAGGACCAGGGCAAAAAATGCCGGTGCATACGCTGCAGAGAGGCGGGGCTGCGGGGCATATCCGCTGGCGATCTGGAGCTCAAATTTGAGTCTTACCTGGCATGCGGGGCAGAGGAGCATTTCCTCTGCTTTGAG
>DATMZB010000518.1:0-2184 GCA_035560655.1 Methanotrichaceae archaeon
CTCATAGACAGGCTCATCACCATGATATCCAGGCGCGAGGGCTTTGGAGACCTTCTGGCCGAGGGCTCGTGCAGGGCTGCTGAGAGGCTGGGCCGGGGGCATGATTTTTCCATATCTGTTAAGGGACACGACATGTCCCAGGACGATCCCCGAGGGCTCGGGTTTGCCTTCGGCATAGGCTTTGCCACGGGCCGCAGAGGTGGAGATCACCTCCAGGGCCTTCCCTGTCTGGAGCTGACAGGCGCGTTCTACCCGGGCCTGGTTGAGAAGATCCTGGGTACAAAAGAGGCTGAGGAACGGTTGTCTCCCATAAAGAAGCCTGAGATGGAGAGGTACCATGAGGACCTCAAGGCCGTGGCAGACAGCCTGACACAGTGCACATTCACTCACAGCTGGTCTTTTGCAGTCCAGCCAGAGGACATGGCTCGGCTGCTGTCTGCAGCTGCGGGCATCGACTGCTCAGCGGAGGATCTATTGAAGGCCGGCGGCAGGATTGTACACCTGGAGAGGGCTTACTGGAACAGGCTTCTGGTCGGAAGGCTGGAGGACAAGAACCCAAAGAGGTTTACTCAGGAGCCCATGCCCGACGGGCCGAATAAGGGCATGCTCTTCCCTGAGGATCTGCTCATACCTCGATACTATCAGGTCAGGGGCTGGGAGAGCGAGACCGGGTTCCCCCTGGTCAAAACGCTCAGGGAATATGGACTGGATGATGTTGCAGAGGATCTGGAGCCTTTCAGGGACCTGTACCTGCAGAAGGTGGAGAAGGCAAGCAAGTCCCGGCTGGCACAGGCTGTATGATCTCTGATCAGGGATGTGCCTCTCAGGACAAGTCTCAAACTACAGGAGAATCAGGTTTGCTGTTGACCATCAGATACTATGGTTTCTTCTCTACTGTCACAAAGAAGCTATCTGAGCAGCTGGAATCAGATGACGGCTTGACTGTGAAAGGGCTGATAGAGAATCTGGCCAGGACCTACGGCTACAGGTTTGAGAAGCTCTGCTTCATCAGGCCTCTTTACAGCGACAGGGACTATGTGAACATCTGCATCAACACCCTGGACTTAAACGCAGCCAGGAAATTTCCCGACGGCCTGGATACTGCTCTGAGCTGCGGAGATGTGGTCTCCTTCGGGGTCATGGGTGGAGCGGCCTGACCCGATATGTCGCCAGATAATATTCCATATGACAGGCGCTGGTCCAGGCAGGTCCTCATACCCCAGTTCGGAGATGAGGCTCAAAGGAAGCTTGCTGAGAGCAAGGTGGCGGTCCTGGGCGTGGGCGGTGTCGGGTGCCCGGCGGCCCTGTACCTGGCAGCGGCCGGAGTGGGCAGTATGCTTCTTGTGGACGGGGATGTGGTGGAGGCAAGCAACCTCAACCGCCAGATCCTGTTTCATGCCTCGGATATCGGCCAATCCAAGGCTGAGATTGGGTCGGCGCGGCTCAGGGGCTTAAACCCTGACCTCGATGTGGAGGCCGTGTCCAGAGATGTTCGGGAGCATGACCTGAAGGACATGCTCAGGGGCTGCCACTTCGTGCTGGACTGCTTTGACAGGAACGCCTCCAGGCTCATGGTAAACCGGGCCTGCCTTCGCATGGGACTGCCTGCAGTACACGGGTTTTGCCAGGACTTCAGCGGAGAGATCTTCACAGTGATCCCGGGTAAGAGTGCCTGCCTGGCCTGCGCCCTGGACGAGAGCTTCCCCGAGCCGGAGGTCTTTCCTATCATCGGAGTGACAGCCGGAACTGTGGGATTGGCCATGGCTGCCGCGGCCATTAAGGACCTCACTGGAGTAGGTGATCTCATGGCCGGACAGAGGCTGATATACGATCTGGCCTATCCGGAGGTGCTCAAGCTGCCCGTCGAGAGGAACTCGCGGTGTCCCGACTGCAGCCAATGAGTGCATGCCGACCTCGCATTGATCAAATATCGGTCCCGCAGCACATAAGTGCCGCTTTGCCCCAATATTGCAGTTGCAGCTCAATCCCTCTATAAAAACAGCCTCTGCCGCCCCGGCAGGACTTTTCAGGAGTTGGCCCGGCCTGGAGCGGCTGGCAAATCTTTATCAATTTTGAACTACATAGAGATTGGAATCGGTACGCAGAAGCAATGGAGGTATTACCTTGCCATATGATAGCATAGAGGAACTGCCAAAGAGCGTACGTAATCTACCAAAACAGGCT
>DATMZB010000519.1:0-3769 GCA_035560655.1 Methanotrichaceae archaeon
AGATATATCTCTATGAGACACATGATCCATTACAAAAAATAGATCGGTGCTGCAATGCTGGAAAATGGGATGGATTCATGCAATTGTCCGAAAGTGCGGTGTGAGAGGCATGGAAGATGCCAGGAGTGCATCGAGCACCATGCAAAGCGCAATGGGTTGCCGTACTGCAAGAAAGAACATAGGTCTCTAAAGGAAAGGCTCTTTGGTTCCAGAAAGCAATGATCTTCCTCCCATCTCTTTTAGATGACCCCGGATAAAATGCGCAATTGAAATCCGGCCCCGTCGGCCTGCCATCCATTCATCTCTCGGAAAAGTTCTTTTCCTGATCCGACCTCTCACCCAGCATGAAGTGCGATGTGCTGGTTGTGGGGGCCTCTCCCGCCGGCATAATGGCTGCCATATCTGCTGCAGAGATGGGATCATCGGTAGTGCTTTTAGACAAGGACATGGAGTCGTTTTGCCATCCAGCCAACACGCTCTTTGAGGGCATGGCATCCCGTGCTGGCCTCAAAGTGGAGGACTGCTACATTCGCAGGTCACTGGACGGAATGCGCATAATCTCCCCCAGAGGCAATACAGTGACCATATCCGGCAAGGGATATTTCCTGGACAGGGAAAAGTTCGATAATTTTTATCTGGACATGGCCGAAGACCGGGGAGCCATCATTCTTAAAGGCGAGGCACGAGATACGCGGCTCCATAACGGCCGGCGATCTGTAATCATAGGTGACGAATCCATAGATGCCGGTGTGGTGATAGATGCCTCAGGCATAGGATCGACCATCGCCAGCCGGGCAGGGTTGTCGCCTATGCGCCACCCCGAGGACATTGCCTGGGCCATGGAGGCTGTGGTAAAGCATCCCTCCCTGGGTGATGAAGATCTCTTTGAGTACTGGATAGGATCAATATCTCCTGGTTGGAAGGCCACTTTCTCGCCTGGTGGCGGTGATACCGCCACTCTTGGAGTGTTCGTTCGCGGCCACGGCCAGAATGTGCAGCCGTTCTTCAGAGACTTCCTAAAGCGGTTCAAGAGACATAAGTCAGCTGCCTATCCAGGCATAGAGGATATGAAGATACTATCGGTGCGCAGAGGCGGAGACCCGATAGCCACTCTCCCTGGTGAGATAGTATCAGATGGACTCATGATCGCCGGAGGGGCTGCGGGCCAAAGCGGCCTTGCCTACTCTATGCGTGCCGGGGCCATATGCGGAAAGGTGGCATCAGAAGCCGTTGCAGCAGGCGACACCTCTCAAACCTATCTATCCAGGTATCAGCGCCTGTGGAGGTCTGAGTTCTATATGGAGTATCTCACTGCGCGGGCCTGTCTGGAAACGCTCGGCAATATGAGCGATAGGGATCTGGATCAGCTCACCAAGGGCCTTGGAGGAAAAAATCTTCTGGCAGGTGGATCTTTCTATAAAAAGCTCATCTGCGCAGGAGCCATGACCGCCCTGGCAAAGCCCGGCGCCATTCCAGCCCTGATGAGGAATATGCTCTCAGGCTGAGCCGGATGAACACGAATCGATGCAAAATAATCGAAAAGTCCATTATCCACCAGTGAATATCCCCCTCCAATGATAGAACTCTCCAGCGATCCTTATGTATTAAAGCCCAGGACCACAGCCATTACCGAGGCCGATTTTAGGCTGCATCTGAACATCAGCTGGTGTCGCGGCGTGCTCTTCAATGTTGTAGCGCTCAGAAACTCGATAGCCATAGTGGAGTATGATGCCATACTGTGGTCCGAGGACTCGGTTATGTTCATAGAGTACAAGGACTCTGTGGCTGCCTACAAGAACCTCTCATCCAGGAGGATCCAGCAGATGAGCAGCTTTGCCAAGAACATAGCCAGAGGCCTTGGGTACAAGAACTACACATTCGTGGTTGTGGTCAAGGGGCTTGAGGAGAGCACCAATAAGGGCGGAGTAGAGGTGATGCCTCTCTTCACGCTTGGCAACTACCAGCCATCCTTCACATCTACCATTACTGAGCTCGATTATGTGAACAAGATGATCGCCAAGTTCACAAGAGACGGCCAGGAAGAGATTGTAAAGGAGCTGGAGAAGCTGAAGATGATACTGGAGATGGAGCTGGCTTGATAGGAAGGGCGACGGTCATGGGCGCGGCGACGGTACTCAACGCCGTGGCTGCCTGGAAGGGATCGGCTTTCGGCATAGAGCTTAAAACCTCGGCAGAGGTGGAGCTGGACTGCTCTGGAGTGATCAAAGGCGATATCCCTGGTGTAGATACAAGGCTTGTGGTCCGCTGTGTCCAGATGGTGCTGGATCATTTTGGCCAGGATTTTGGAGGCACAGTCAGGACAAAGAGCGAGATACCCGTGGCAAGCGGCCTCAAAAGCAGCAGCACTGCAGCCAATGCAGCAGTGCTTGCCACCCTGGACGCTCTTGGAGAAGAGATGGATCTTCTGGAGGCCGCCAAAATAGGAGTGGCTGCCGCAAAGGATGTAGGCGTAACGATAACTGGCGCCCTGGACGATGCCTGCGCCTCTATGCTTGGAGGCGTGGTAGTTACAGATAATAAGAATATGATGCTGCTCAGGAGAGAGGAGCTGGAGTCAGAGGTACTGCTTTTGGTTCCAGAAAGAAAGCTCTTCAGCCGGGATACGGATATTAAAAGATCCAGGCTCATATCTCCCCTGGCAGAGGTGGCCTTCGACCTGGCCATGCGCGGAGACTACGGCCGTGCCATGACCTTAAACGGGTTCATTTATTGCGGCGCCTTGCGCCTTCCAATAGAGCCTATGATCATGGCCCTGGAGCATGGCGCCTGGGGGGCCAGCCTCTCGGGGACTGGCCCTTCTTACGCAGCTCTGATGGATGACGGGCATATAGATGAGCTTGAGGCTGCCTGGTCAAGCCTTGGCGGAAGAGTGATAAGGACGAATGTCAACAACAAAGAGGCATCTATTGGATGAGGATACTATGGGGCTATCGGAGATCCGTTCAGAGGTAGAGGGGATAGATGCAGAGATAATTGGGCTTATCCACAGACGCGTCCAGCTCTCTAAGGACATCCTTGAGGCCAAAATGAAGGCAGGCCTGGATATAAGCGATCCCAAGCAGGAGAAGCTGGTAATGAAGCGGGCCGTGGACCTGGCAACAGAGCTCAACCTGGATGCGGGCGCCGTAAAGGAGATAATGGCAATCTTAATAGACATGAGCGTGAAAAAGCAGCGCGAAATCCAGGGTGAGGAGAGTCCGTAACCAATGCCAGATATTGCAGTGATCTCGGGGTCCAAGTCAGACCAGGCCGTGGTAGATAAGGTGCTGCGAAAGCTGGATGAGAACAAGGCGAGCTATGAGCACAGGATCCTTTCAGCCCATAGAAACCCACAAGAGCTGGAGCAGTACATCAACGAATGCCAGGCCAAGGTATTCATTGGTGTAGCCGGCCTCTCTGCAGCATTGCCTGGCGTCATAGCATCAAGGACAAAGCGCCCGGTCATAGGCGTTCCTATCAGCTCCAAGCTTGGCGGGCTGGACGCACTTCTGTCTATTGTTCAGATGCCTCCTGGCGTTCCTGTGGCCTGTGTGGGCATAGATGCAGGCGAAAATGCAGCATTGCTAGCCCTGCGGATGCTAGAATCAGGAAGATAGCTATTTATACCAATTCAGCAAGATAGCCCTTCAAAGGTGGGATAGGATGTATAAGAGGATATTAGTGGCCACGGACGGCTCGTCTAAGTCTGCGATGGCAACCAAGTCAGCAATAGAGCTGGCTAAGGCCATAGGAGCAGAGGTTATAGCGC
>DATMZB010000520.1:0-6121 GCA_035560655.1 Methanotrichaceae archaeon
ACTAAATATGTAATTTATGCTGATATAACCGCGGATGGGATCGTGGAGAGGCCGGACGTGGTTGGAGCCATCTTCGGCCAGACCGAAGGGCTTCTTGGGAGCGACCTGGACCTCCGGGACCTGCAAAAGACCGGGCGGCTGGGGCGAATAGACGTCCAGATAACCTCCAGCGGCGGCAAGTCCAACGGCACCATCTCAATACCCTCCAGCTTTGACAAGGTAGAGACGGCCATACTCGCAGCAGCCCTTGAGACCATAGACCGCGTCGGGCCCTGCATAGCCCACATAGCAGTGAACAAGATAGAGGATGTCAGGGCCTCCAAGAGGAAGTACGTCATAGACAGGGCCAAGCGCATCCTGGTGGAGATGTTCGATGAGAACATCCTTGAGACCGAGGAGATCACTGAGGAGATCAAGCAGTCTGTGCGCATAGAGGAGATAACCCACATAGGGCATGACAAGCTCCCTGCAGGGCCAAATGTGCTGGACTCAGATGCCATACTGGTGGTCGAGGGTCGGGCAGATGTCTTGAACCTGCTCAAGTACGGCATCAAGAACGCTGTTGCTGTTGGCGGCACCAATATTCCTCCAACCATCAACGACCTCTGCGCAAAGAAGGTAGTCACAGCCTTCACTGATGGCGATAGAGGTGGCGAGCTAATAGTCAAGGAGCTTCTCCAGGTTGCAGACATAGATTACGTGGCCAGGGCGCCTGATGGCAAGTGCGTGGAGGACCTGACCCAGAAGGAGATAGTAAGAGCGCTGCGCCAGAAGATACCCATGGAGCAGGTCCTGGACCTCTATAAGATCAAGAACCAGCCAAAGAGGCGCAGAGAGATCACTGCCAAGAGAAAGAGCCTGATTCGAGAGAAGCCGCTGTGCGTTAGGAACGTCGCTGAGCGGGCAGAGGCCATAGCGCCCAGAAGGATTGTAGCCCGCGAGGTGGCCAGGGAAGTCCCCATGCCCCAGGTGGAGGAGATCACTCCATCTGCAGTGGCTGTTGTCGAGGAGCCCCAGAGGGAATGGTTCAGGCAGCATGTGGACGAGCTGGACGGGACGCTCTCGGCAAGGCTGTTTGATAGGAACCAGAACGTGGTTAAAGAGGTAGCAGTCAGGGACCTGGCAAGGGAGCTCAAGGACTCCAACGGAGACTTAAATGGCGCAATCTTTGATGGAGTGGTAACCCAGAGGATTCTGGATATCGCAGCAGAGAAGGGCCTGGAGTATCTAATAGGCGCCAAGCTTGGAAACATTGCCAAGAGCCCTATCTGCGTAAAAGTCATGACCAAAGAGGCATAGGCCTCTTTTTCTTCTCTTTTGCCAACACCTTTTTGCAGGCTTAAAGCTTCTCATTCTAATGCGAGGTTAATTCTAATGGATTTCAAGCAATGCATTGTGATAAGAACGGATCTTAAGCTCTCACCAGGCAAGCTGGCCGTGCAGGTGGCCCATGCTGCAGTCCTGGCTTTGGAGCGAGCAGATAATTCAACCATCTCTGAGTGGAAATCAGAGGGCCAGAAGAAAGTGGTTCTCAAGGTAGCGAACGTCCAAGAACTCTTCAGGCTGAGAGAGGATGCACAGAGAGCCGGACTCCCTGCCGCCCTGGTGGTCGATGCTGGACTGACAGAGATTCCTCCGGGAACCGTCACATGCCTGGGCATAGGCCCTGGCAAGAATGTGCAGATGGATAAGATCACAGGCAAGCTGAGCCTGCTATGAGGCCCAGATGATACCGGCGCCTGAATCGGACCGTCTCCTGGGGATGGATTACTACCTGACGGATTCACCAGGATGCGGGGGCGCGCTCAGAGCCAGTCCCGAGGATTTTCTAGTGGAGGAGGTCTGGGATGAGAGAGGCTATGAGGGCGGCAGGTACCTGGTGCTGGAGGTCAAGAAGACCGATTGGGATACTCACCACCTGATAAGAGAGCTTTCCAGGCAGCTTAGAATCAGCCAGAAGAGGTTTGGCTGGGCTGGCACCAAGGATAAAAGAGCGGTGACAAGCCAGCGCATAAGCGTGATGAACCTGGATGAATCGGCTCTAAAGAGGATAACCCTGCCTGATATCGAGATCCGGGTGCTGGGAAGGACCAACCGGTCAGTAGGACTTGGCGATCTCCAGGGCAATAGATTTGCCATAAAGATCAGCCAGATGGCCTGCCCCGATGCCTCGGAGATCATATCAAAGATCACCACGGAGATCTCTGTGCATAAAGGCGTTCCGAACTACTTCGGCATTCAGCGTTTTGGAGAAGCCCGGCCTGTGACACATAAGGTGGGCGAAGCCCTGGTAAGAGGCGACATCGAGGGTGCGGTCTTCATATATCTGGCCATGCCCTTTCCAGGAGAGCTGGAGGCGACACGTGAGGCCAGGCAGAGGCTCTGGGACAGCAGGGACATCCCGGCTGCTCTTAAGGAGTTTCCAGACTACCTGAGATATGAGAAGGCAATGCTCAACCGCCTGGTAGAGAGGCCCGGCGACTATGCCGGGTCATTTGATGTTTTATCACCCAATTTAAAGCGCCTCTTCGTCCACGCATACCAGTCCTATATCTTCAACGAGATACTCAGCCGCAGGCTGGAGGCCGGGCTGCCGCTGGATAGGGCAGTGGAAGGCGACACGGTCTGCTTCACCAGAGACGATCTGCCAGATATGGACAAGCTGCAGGTAGTTGACGGATCAAACATATCCGCCGTGAACAGGCTGGCCGACCGGTCCAGGGCCTATGTGACAATTCCATTATTTGGCTTCGAGTCCCAGATGGCAAGCGGAGCGCAAGGCGAGATAGAGCAGGCTGTAATTGAGGAAGAAGATCTGGACCTGGAGGATTTCAGGATACCAGCTAATCCGGACCTGGGTTCGCGCGGCGCCAGGAGAGCTGCGCTTTTGAGGGTGTCTCCTGAGCATTCAGTCCAAGGCGACCAGGCTGTGCTGAAGTTCTTCCTGCCTGCAGGGAGTTATGCCACAGTCGTACTGCGAGAGTATATGAAGAGCGGCAACCTTATCACAGAATAACTAGTGAGGGATCGGCCGTGCACAACTCAGATGAATCATCTTCAAACTCAAAGGATCTAACCTTGGATGACCCCTATGTGGTGGTCTACAAGCAGATACACGCCATAGCCAACCAGGATAGCGATCTGGTCGAGATACTGGAGCGCTCAAGCTGCTATGGCGGATCTGCCTGGGCCAGGTACCACTACTCTAAGGGACCCATGGTTCAATCATCCAGGTCACTGGGCGAGTGGTTCAGGTACCTGGTGAGGCCGGGACGGGTGGATTTAGAGCTCGTATCGTCCAAGAGGTCTGCAGGCTTTGAGGCGGTGCAGGTTAAAGGTGACGAGGTGGAGATAACCTACTCAGGACTTGGTGGCGGGGGAGTGGGCGCGACCCTATCCCGTGCCGGGGCCGGGGACGTTCTCAGGTATGAGGTCTCTGAGTGCGGTGGAGGAAGGGTGGCCCGGGGCACCATAGTCGTGCCCAGGAGAGAGAGGGTAGTCATAGGCGTAGACAACACCGACTCCAAGACTGTTGGTGCTACCTGGTCACTGGTTCACAATATCTCAGCTAAGGTAGACCGCCACGAGGCCAGGTACTTGTCCCATGCCCTGGTACAGCTCTTTCCTGTGCCCACAAAGACCCAGAACTGCGTGTCTACGGCAGTGGAGTTCGCCTGCCTGCCCGGCCAGGCCGGAGGGATGCTTGAGGATTTCAAGAAGCTCCTGCTGAAGTACAGCGTCTCGGACGAGACAGGCATGGTCGTTTACAGAGGTTTTGATCCATCGGCATTCATGGACTATGCACTGAGATGCAAAAGTGAGCGAGTCTCCTATGAAGATGCCGTGACTGCGGTCAAGTCAGCTGGCGCCGAGATCATGATAGATGGGACCGGAGTGATAGGCGCTGTTGCGGCCCTGCCATTCTACTCCATGTCTGATGAGTCCGTGATCCCGGGCGTATGAAACAGGAGCTGAACGGGACTGAGGCCATCGACCTGGCAGCTCGCGACTGCAGGGTTGAGGCCCGGTTCTATGTGCCTGGATACCCCATAACCGACTTGGCTAGAGTACTGGAAGCAGAGATATCTGTCAACGAGAAGGTGGCCATGGAGATGGCCCTGGGGGCCTCGGCTACAGGATCCCGTTCCATGGTCATAGCAAAGCAGCTTGGCATGAACCTGCTGGCAGACCCTTTGGTCATTTCCGCCACGCACACCATAGGCGCAGGGCTGATGGTCCTGGTAGGGGATGATCTGGGACCAAGAGGATCTCAGGCTGAGATGGACAGCAGGTATTACGGCCTGATATGCGAGCTGCCAGTGCTTGATCCAAGGGATCCGGAGTCTCTTTACCATTCTATTGCCGAGGCTTACAGCCTCTCTGAGAGGATCAGGGCTCCAGCTATAGTTCGTATTACCTCTCGCCTGCTGTCGGCCAGAGGCCAGGTCGATCCAGGTCTTGATGAATTACAGATGCAAATGCCGCACCAGTACTTTGATAGATCTATCTGGAAGCTTACTGCAATGGGCAGGCACCAGAGGTACCGCAGAGAGGTACTGCCTACAATCGAATCGGCCTCTGAGAGCACGCCTTTGAACAGCATCCGGATTACTGATCAGGTGGGAGTTATCGCCAGTGGGTATCCGGCCAGGCTGGCTGAAGGACTTGGGTGCTCTCTCCTGGCTATGGGCTATGCCAATCCATTGCCCTGGAATCTAGTTCAGAGATTCATAGATGGACATAGGCTGGTTTTGGTGGCTGAGGAGCCAGAGCCCCTTATCGAGTCACAGCTCAGGATGAGCGATAAAGTCCTGGGAAGGATGACTGGACACCTGCCTTTCGGTTCGCTGTCAAAGGAAGATCTGAGTACTGCTATCGAAGGCATTAGCGAGGATTTGGGGAAGGCACAGATAAAATTGAAGCTGGAGCCGCCTGCCCCAGATTATGAGTCTGCCAGAGAAAAGGGCCATAAGACCATCTGCGATGGATGTCCCTTTGAACCTCTGTTTGCAGTGCTGGGAAGGCTGGATGTGCCGGTGGCTGGCGATGCCGGGTGCAGCATAAACTCTGTCAGAGAGCCTTACAGCTCTGTAGATATGGCCTATGGGCTCGGGTCTGCCATAGGTGTGGCATCTGGCTTCAAGAGGAAGGGCATCGCAGTGATCGGCGATTATGCTCTGGCTCACAGCGGCCTGCAGGGATTGATCAATGCAGTCTGGCGGGGTAAGGATGTTCTGGTGGTGGTGATTCAAAACGGGGTAGCTGCTCAAACTGGATGCCAGGAGGTGCCAGATCTGACCGGGGTATTGGAGGCACTTGTACCAATGCAGATGCTGAATTTTCCCGTTGCAGAAGAGGGGATAGAGCAGCTTCTTAGGGATGAGCTGGCCAAGCCTGGGACATCGATGGTGATGGCTATCGGCAGGTGTGTAATGGATGACAGGCATTGATATTTTAAAAGGTTAAAGATAGATCTGCAAACTCAATCTAGCTGTTGTTGGGTGGAATAATCCAGAATTTATAGAAATAAGCTGATCTTTCCTAACCACTCAAATGGATTTTGAGCCCAAAGTATCCTGCTAACGTCTTGCAGAGTGAAGCTTATCGAAAAAAGAGGGAACGGATCGCAGGTTATACGCACAGCTTAGAGCTGGGATTTGCTCGAATGCCCTACCTCATCGGCCTTGCGAAAGTTTTGAAGATTACTTAACCTCTATTTCCTTTTCCTCCGAGAGGGCGCAGTTGAGGGCCAGGTCCCACGCTGCAATCCTATAACGCACCCTTTCATGCGAATATTTCTCCAGATTCACAGTTACCCTATCACCTGAGAGGTGATCGTAAAAGCGCTTTACTACTTCTCCGTTTACGAAGAGGTCGATTCTCGCTAGACCAAGATCTCCGGGGCTTGATTCAGAGGCCGCATATTCAAATACATAATTGGAGCCAGACTTTCCACCGAGACATGTAATCGAGACATTTGATGGAGGCTGGAAATCATTATGCGTTTTCGCGTTTCCCCAGCCGTCTTCAAATGGATATCTTCCAGCATCCCGTCCTATTTTGTTCTCGTGCAGCCACTTTTTATGGCTGTAAAAAGCATCAAATCCTCTCAGATCTATGT
>DATMZB010000521.1:0-4618 GCA_035560655.1 Methanotrichaceae archaeon
TATAACATTATAACTATGCCCACAACAATACAGGTCAAAGACGACGTCCTGGATATGCTGACCAGGCTGAAAGGTGAGATCAACGCCAAGTCCTACGATGAGGTGATCAGATATCTATTCGTAAAGGCCAAGAGGATGGAGACGTCTCATTTCGGCAGCCTTCCCAAGCTGGAATCCTTCGAGAGGGAAGAGATTGACCGTCTTGGTTGACTCCTGTGCCTGGATAGAATACTTCCGGGGATGCCCATTAGGAGAGAAAGTGAGGGGCTATGTAGAGGACGACCAGGAGATCATCGTCAGCACGATCAATATGGCTGAAGTATATCGCTGGATACTTAGATTTTATAACCAGGAGATCGCCGAAGAGAAAAGGAGAGCCATCAAGGACAGATGTCTTTTAATTGACGTTGATGAAGAGATAGCTGTCGATGCTGCCATGATCAAGCACGATCTGGGCTGGGGCCTTGGTGACTCCATAATCTATGCCACTGCCAGGCATGAGGGCGCAAAGGTGCTGACCTGCGATTCTGATTTCCAAGGACAGGAAGACGTAATCTTTTTGGATAGGAATTAGCTGCTATGGTACGTTCATGAAGACGAGAATTGAGGCTGTGCGATACTGCACCATAGCAGTTCTGCTATCAGCAGCATTAGTCCTGATTCTATCACCTGTCTCAGCCAGCAATAACTCAAAGATCGCCGCAATTGCCTCTCCGGCATGCGCTTCTGAAAATTCTCTCAAAGATCTCACCATATCGTCAGCAGCTGCGGTCTTTGCAGCTGGCCTTTTAGCGGGCTTCAACCCCTGTCTTCTGGCAATACTGGCCTTTCTGGCAAGCTCAATGCTCTCGAGCACGGGCCGCAGAAGAGATATCTTGACTATGGTGACCTTCTTTTCACTGGGCATCTTTGCAGTATACATCATCTTTGGGGTGGGCCTGTTTAGCGTTCTACGGGAAAAATCCACTGTCGCTATGTTTCGCTCTGCTCTGGCAGTTGTTCTGCTGGTTTTGGGGATAATGCAGCTGGAGGATGCAAGGAGGCTGCAAAGTGGAGGCACGTCCATCTTCCGCACGGATTGGACCAAGAAATATGTCCACGGTGTCATCGCCAGCCGGAGGCTCAGCTCCTATTTCCTCTTGGGAGCGCTCTTCTCGCTGGTGAGGGCACCCTGTGTGGGTGGGATCTACATCGCTATCATCGGCTTAATCTCCAGCCAGGATCTTGCCTCATCAGGGCTGATTTATCTGATGATCTACAACCTGGGCATAGCACTTCCGGTGCTGCTACTGGGAGGAATCATCGCATTAGGCATGAGCCCAGATCAGGTGGACCATTTCAGGAACAGACACAGAGTTGCCATCCGGCTGATAACGGGAATCACGCTGTTTGCTCTGGCTCCGCTCATCTACTGGCAAATGATCTAGCACATTAAGGCTTATTGAAGTGTGCACCCGCAAACGCATTCAGGGCCAATGCCTTGAACTTTGCTGAACATATGCAGCTAATAAGCTCCACACATAGCTCCATTGAAGATCTGCCCGATCCAACCCCAAAAATTGAAGCGAATACCCTTCAGCCCATAGCGGGATCGGCCGCGGTTGGACTGAAATGTGAAATCAGAAATTAGAGCCTGTGCCTGTGTGAAATAATTACATTGCTGAACATCCCAATGCCGACTGCAACCTCCAATATCACTATTCCAACTCGGCCCCCAAAACCGGCGCCTGATAAAATGAGTGGAAATAGCCCATTCCAGACGAATGCCGTGAACCACGCCAGGGCAAAGATGGCAGCCTTCTCAGGATGTGCAAGCCTGAGCTTTATGCAGAGCGATGGGAATACAGAGATGAACAGGATGGCGAATGCGGCTGTGAGCATGGCTGTGCCCACAGCGGTCACAAGCCACGGAGAGATGCCAAGTGCAGTCTCGAAGTAATACACATCTCCGCCGTCATATAGGACAGATCTGATCGGGATATAGGACCACACCTGCGAAACATTGTGAAGGGCGGCCCAGAAGATGAAGAAGAAGGCAATAGATGACTGCCTGGCTCGCGGCCAGAAGAGCAGGGCGAGTGCTATCACTGAGAGGAAGACGTTCATGAGAGGCCCGGCAATGAAGATCATACCAGCATCCACCCCGCTTCCTGAGGCCATGAGAGAGGAATAGACGGCTGTATCATTTATCGCAGTCATCCCCCGAAATGTCCAGTCGGTGCCGTAGTAGATATCAAGCGGGCTTTTGTTCGTCACGCCGAGGAGATAGGCCACAGTGGAATGCGACCATTCGTGCAGGAGAAGGGAGCTGACCTTGGTGATCAGGTAGAATACAATGGTGACAAGGGCAAAGAGGCTTGGATTGGCACGCCATGAGGGCACAATCTGGCCGGACCCATATCGATGATTGAGAACGCCTGCCATGAGCCCGAAAAGGCCGATGGCGATGCCAATAGTAAGGGCCGGGTGCGGCCCGTAGATGATGGAAAGGTAATATCCCAGAAAAAACAGGAATGCAAGTGCCCAGGAGATGAAAATGTCACGGTCCCTCTGCGGGTTTGAGCTTGTCATACCATCACTGAGGCGAGAAGTTACCTGGAATAAATTAAATCTTCTGGCTCCTTCCTCTTTTGTCCGGATGCTATTGCAGGGAAATGACTTATGCATGCGGATTTCTCCGAATTGCCCACCAATGTGCCACCATTCGCAACATCATCTAATATTCTCTAAAAATCCTTCCAAAGCGCCAATATTCTTAATAATGATTGAGCTAGTTATGCATTCAGAGGTACAAAATATATGGTCGGCGCCATGGAGATCTATATGCTTTTGCCAAAGACCAACTGCAAGAAGTGCGGGCTTCCTACCTGCATGGCCTTTGCGGTGGGCCTGCTTGGCAAGCAGAAGCAGATTGAGGAGTGCACGCCTCTCATAGAGGACAAGAAGTATGAGCAGAAGCTAAAGAAGCTCAGGGAGGTCATGGCTCCAATACTCAGCTCCTCTGAGACAGGCCTGATCATCCACGATGAGAAGTGCTTCGGCTGCGGCAACTGCGTTGTGGCCTGCCCTGTAAACGTTGCTGCAGATCCAACAGGCAGCGCAATCGGCCTTGGCCCCAAGAGCGACAAGGCTATCCTGGTAGTCGAGGATGGCGTTGTGAAGTGTCTCAACCCCAAGGAGTGCCGCAGGTTTGGGCCAAACAAGATACTGTGCAGCGCATGCACTGCGACCTGCCCGAGCAAGGCCATAGAGTTTGCGTAGGTGGTCATGATGGCAGTATGTACTGGATGTTCACTGCTCTGCGAGGATATCGAGCTGGCCCTCAAAACCGGGGCCATAACCGACCTCAAGAACATATGCAGGAAGGGGTCTGGCCATTTCCATGCCCTCTTTACTGAGAGGACAAAACCCATGATCGACGGCCATGAGGTCTCGCTGGACCAGGCCATAGCCGAGGCTGCGAAGATCTTGAAGGAGGCAAAGAGCCCGCTTTTATACGGCTGGTCGAACTCGACGCTGGAGGCCCAGAAGGTCGGGATCGACCTGGCAAGGAAGCTTGGAGCGACGATTGATGATACCTCATCATTCTGCCAGGGAAGGCTAATGGAGATGGTGCTCAGAGGCGAGATTCCGACATGCACCTTAGATGATGTTAGAAACTTTGCTGATGTCGTAATATTCTGGGGTGCAGACCCCTCAAACAGCCATCCCAGGCACCTGTCCAGGTTCTCGTATTATCCGAGGGGCGAGAAGAGGGATAAGGGGTACGAGGAAGAGAGGGACTCAATAGCAATAGATGTGAGGAAGTCGTCCACTGCAAGGCTTTGCAAGTACTACTTCAAGGTCCCTCCGGGCGGCGATGCAGAGTTCATTGCAGCCGTCGGGGACGTGCTCGATGGAAAGGTCCCCAAGTACGGGGACAAGAAGAAGATGATAGAGGTTGGAACAGTGCTCCGGAAGGCCGAGTTCGGGGTCATATTCCCGGGCCTGGGCCTGGTCTACGCCCTGGGCGAGAAGGTGAACCTCTTCTCAGACCTGGTGGCAAAGCTGAACGGGATCTCGACATACAAGGTGGTGCCGATGGTAGGGCACTACAACATGCGGGGGTTCAACCAGCTCATGCTGGATGAGACGGGCCACATAAACCAGGTGTCA
Organism: Methanotrichaceae archaeon; assembly: GCA_035560655.1. Lineage (GTDB taxonomy): Archaea > Halobacteriota > Methanosarcinia > Methanotrichales > Methanotrichaceae > DATMZB01. The sequence continues at coordinate 4,156 of DATMZB010000521.1, forward strand.
TTCAAGGATGGCAAGGTGAGCCACGGTCCCGAGCACAGCGTCGTCGCGGCCTCCAGGAGCTGCGATGCCGCACTGGTCATAGGCTCAGATCCGCTCTCGGCACTGCCTTTTGGTGTAGCCAAAAGCCTGGCCAGGATGCCTCTGATAGCTATAGATCCCAGAAGGTCGCTCACCACTGACGCTGCCAGGGTGGTCATACCCTCGGCCATGTATGGCTTAGAGGCGGGTGGAAGCGCCATACGCATGGACGGCGTGAAGATCCTTTTCGAGCCGGTTGCCAGCTCAGACCTGCCCACTGACGAGGCAATACTGGCCAGGATTAAGGAGGCGATCTGATGGCGGCCGAGTTGACCATCGTCACCTTCAGGGAGATATTCCAGTACGAGGCCCAGAAGAAGGGGAGATATACAAACGACTACCGCAACCTCAGTGCCATCATATTCATGGACAAGCAGGACCTGGC
>DATMZB010000522.1:0-8381 GCA_035560655.1 Methanotrichaceae archaeon
CTATATTGGAGTGATCTCATAATTCCCTCCCTGATGCCGTATTATAAGCTCTTACACCTCATTGTTGGCTCCAAATCCTCTGAATGGAATAATAGCGAGGCGATTTGCATTTGCTTGCAGGCTCTCTGGGATATCGATAGATAATATTGCCTGCCTTCTGCTTGCGGTTATGCGGAGTACGCAGATAAACTTTATCATGAAAATGCTCATCAGCTCCTCTAGGGCAGCCATCGGCTCGGCAGGTATTGCTTCATCTTAGGGAGATACTAGCTGACTGAAACGCCACTTAAGGCGCAGCCTTTGGAGATAGAATTTGTCCAATATTCTCCAAAGTTCAAATCCTCGATGGACTCTCTGCTAGATGGACATTGACAGCTTACTCAATCGACAAAAATTTAAAGGGAGAAGCTTCACTTGCATATATGAAGAGAGGATTAGCAATAGCAGCTCTGTTGCTCACAGCATTTGCCTATGGAGGAGCGTATGCTGAAGAGAAGTCACCTTATGGCACCTCTGCAACAAATGATATCATGAACTCGCCTCTCTTCCTCCAGGTTCCAGATACCCGCCAGAGCATCAATTACTCATGCGGAGCAGCGGCTTTTCAGGCCGTTTTGGCCTACTGGGGAATAGATATTGAAGAAGGCGAGCTTATGAAGCTGCTCAACACCACTCCCGATTATGGCACTGATTTCAATGACATGGCAAGGGTGGCGCAGAATATGGGCCTGGAGGCCGATCTTAGAGAGAACCTGACACTGGAAGACTTGAACAGGTCCATCAAGGAAGGAGTGCCTCCAATAATTGACTGCCAGAGCTGGAGAGGACTTGCGTATTCCAATACGTCCTGGGCAGAGGATTGGTATGACGGACACTATATGGTGGTCCTGGGGATCGATGAGGACAATGTCTACTTCGAGGACCCCTACACCTTGGGCCACAGAGGTTTCATGCCGTGCCAGGAGTTCCTGGAGAGGTGGCACAATCCAGGCGGATCTGCACCTTCATATTCTGAGAAAGATTATCATGTAGGGATATTCATCCGTGGAGATAAGCCGTCGCCCTACCATCCTTTGATACGCATAAACTAAGCCAACCTGGTATGAATAAATTTGATTCAGCTCATGGCGGCACATGGGAGAAGCATATGAGCCTGTCAGATCAGATCTCCGAACTCAGGGGCCTTGAGCATGTAGAGTGCTTTCATGGGCCAAAAGTCCTGCCCAGGCTGGCCAAAATCCTCTCCGAGCTTGAGATATGCGATGGGTGGCTGTATCACAGCGGATGCGGCCGCCCTGGTGGAAATAGGCGTGCGGGAACAGCGATTCTTCAAGGGCTTTTGCAGGATGCTCTTCATGAGCGAGGCTCGGAATGGGAGATGAAGCCTATATTCACAGGAAAGCCCGGCACTTCTGCTGAAACCCGATGCCAGGAGGCTCTCGATCGAGTGGATATACTGCACTCAGCCGAGGCCTTGCTGGCTGCGCATATTCAAGCCTTGAAGGAGGCTCATGAGGAGCAGTCTAGAACTGAAAGCAGCACTAACAATACCAGGAGGTAAAATATTGAAAGCTGATCAAATGCAGGGAATGGCGTTGATGCTCACCATTCTGTTGCTCGTCGTCTCGTTAGTCCTGGCACCTCAGGCTGGCGGAAGATCTGATACAGGCGCTTTAGAAAGAGGCATTTTAACCGATGGAGACCCAGCCGCCTGGCTGGCCAGAGGCGATGACCTGCTGAATAAGGGCGAGCATGACGAATCTATCCACGCCTACGACCAGGCAATAAAGCTGAACCAGTCCTATGCAGAGGCATGGGATCATAAGGGCGATGCTCTGCGGAAGCTTGGAAGTTACAATGAATCACTGCAGGCATATGACAGGGCCGCCAAGCTGAACCCAAGGCTTGCAGAGCCATGGTACGGCAGGGGAGCTGCTCTGGCTGATGCCGGCAGATATAACGAGTCCTTGGAATCATATGACAGAGCTATTCAGCTTGATCCAAGCTGGGCACTGCCCTGGTATGGCAAAGGCCAGGCCTTCGACGAGCTGGGCTTTCATGAAGATGCCGTGGAATCCTATGATAAGGCTGTGGCGCTGGATCTCAAGGCCCAATCCGGGAAAGAGTAACAGGAGCACTAACCAATCAGAACTCGATCCCAAATTGATAGGCTGCGGAGACAATAGTTCTATTTCCATGCAAGCCCTTGAGATATGCCGCCAATTCAGCCACCCCGATCGCCATGCTGCGCTGGTTGGAGCAATTGCTTCATTTCACGGGGCGATCGAAGTATATGCTCTTCCCGGATGCCTTTACTGGAATGGCATAGGCAACATTGCAGCCCTCCATCCACCCCAGAGAGAGGGCAGCTACTGCCACAGAATACATTATCCGGCTGTCCGCATTGTGGATGCTGGCAGTCTTGGCAGCAGATCCAAGAGCAATTCCAAGATCTGCCATCTTAATTGCGCAGTTTGGCCCCTGAAGAGTCTTGCCCTTGCCAGCGCGCTCCTTTTGGGCCTCCAGCATCTTGACGCATAAGGAATAGCCGCACGCGCCGCAGTTCAAGCCTGCCACGTCATCTCCTTTGCACCCGATGAGCAGGCATGCATCGCTGTTCTCAATGTTTCCGGCATCCCTGCCGAAGAATGATACATTGAGCTTATCCATAAGGCGGCGCAGCTCCTCTGCCAGCTTCTTTAAGTCATCGCCTGTGGCGACTTTGATGACAAGAGAATCTACTCCCCGGGCCTTGGGCGCCGTGCGTGCCGAGAGGGCCATGAGCTCGGCTACAATCTCCACTGCATTGGCCATGTCTTTCATGAAGGCTGGTATGACATCCAGGATATATAGCTGAAGGTCCCAGCAAAAAGAAAGTCATTTTAATTAAAAAGATCAGTATGCAGAGGAAAATAAGTGCAAGAATTAGAAAAATGTTCAGCCCAGCCAAGGGCTGGACTGTCATGCCTTGCTCAAAAGGCATTATTGAGGTGGAGTTACTGCCTGCACTTTTGCCTCAGTTCTCCAGGCGGCGGCATCTGCCCCTGCCTGGAGTATCCCAAGGTTGAGGGGGATGAGCTGTGGCTTCTTGGAGAATGTGTGCTGCAGCGCCCTGCTGTAAGCATCTCTTGGCAACCCCAGTCCTCCGGCCTCCATAAGAGCGCCAAACATTGCAGTGTTGGCGGCCTGATGAGCTCCCTTGGCTGTGGCTATTTCCGTGGCCGGGATGGCCATTGCCCTGACTCCCTCCGGTGGCTTGAACTCGCCAGCCGTTGCCTCGTAGAGGATGAGCCCGCCTTTCCTGACGCTCCCTGCAAACTTATCCAGAGAGGGCCGGTTGAATGCCACCAGGACGTCCATATCATCAACGACAGGCGATCCTATGGCCTCGCCTGAGATGACTATGGAGCAGTTGGACGTGCCGCCGCGCTGTTCAGGCCCATACTCGGGATACCAGGAGACATACCTTCCTACCCGGTATGCTGCCTGTGCCAGGGCAAGGCCCATGCTGAGCACTCCCTGACCACCAAAGCCGGCGATCTTCACCCTCTTTGGCTCGAAGTCGTAGTCTGGCACAACCTCAATATCATCTGCTTTAGATACTCCAAAGATCCTGTCCAATGACTCCTTGGACATATCGCTCTTTGGCCTGGATATGAGTTCGGCCTCAGAAGACCTGTCCCTGAACCTCTTTAAGGGGAACTCATTCTCCATCTTCTCGTTTATGAACTTGACCACGCCCTTGGCATCCAGCCTCAGAATGGTCGGGCATGGTGACAGGAACTCCACAAAGGTATAGCCTTTCTTAGCCTTCTGGATCTCCAGCGCCTTTCGGACCGCCCTCCTGGCCTTCCTGACATGCTCTATATCAGATAGAGAAACCCTCTCTATGAAGACAGGGGCCTTCAAGGTATCCAGGAGTTCGCACATGTGTATGGGATAGCCTGCATCTCTTGGGTCGCGCCCGGATGGACATGTTGCCGTTACCTCTCCAACCAGCGTGGTTGGAGCCATCTGGCCGCCGGTCATTCCATAGACAGTATTGTTGACGAAGAAGACTGCCAGCTTCTCGCCGCGGTTTGCTGCCTGAATGGTCTCATTAAGCCCGATAGAGGCCAGATCGCCATCTCCCTGGTAGCATATAGGTATGGCATCGTCCTCAGCCCTGGACAAGCCTGTGGCCACTGCCGGAGACCGGCCGTGGGCAACCTGCATATGCCCGCAGTCCAGGTAATAGTAGGCAAAGACCGAACATCCCACAGGGCTCATGACCACGCACCTGTCCTGGATCTCCAGGTCGGCCATGACCTCGCCTATGATCTTGTGAAGAACTCCATGCCCGCATCCAGGGCAGTAATGGGTGGCAGTGGGGGCCGCGCCGCCTTTCCTCGGGAAGGTATCGTGAATCCCTGGATGTCCCCCTATGATCTTCTCCTTTGCAGCCATTTATGCCACCTCCCTTATCTTATCCATTATCTGCTCGAGCTCGACTAAGTTGCCTCCGTACCGGCAGACAAGCCCTACGTCGCTGCACCCTGTAGCCAGTCTGATATCATCCCTCATCATGCCGTTGTTCATCTCCACTGATATGAACTTGCAGCCCTTCTGTGCCAGGGCTTTTGCAGCCTTGACAGGGAACGGATACAGAGTGATTGGCCTGAAGAGCCCGACCTTGATGCCTTCCTTCCTGGCCTTATCAACTGCAGATCTGGAAACCCTGCTGCTGATTCCAAACGACGCCAGAACTACCTCGGCATCATCCAGCCTGTATCCCTCATAGGTCTGCTCGCTCTCCTCGATCCTCTTGTACTTTTCCTGAAGCTTGAGGTTGTGCATCTCCAGCTCATCGAAGTTAAGGGCAATGGAGGTGATCAGGTTTCCTCTGGTCTCACTATTGCCAGAGACCGCCCAGGTTGTGTCAATCTTTGGCTCTATCGCCTTCTCTGGGAACTTGAGCGGCTCTACCATATGACCCAGGGTCCCATCTGCCAGGATCACTGCAGGGTTTCTGTACTTGAAGGCAAGGTCAAAGGCCTTCATGGTCAGGTCGCACATCTCCTGGACTGAGTTTGGAGCAAGGACTATGTTATGGTAGCATCCGTGGCCTCCGCCCTTGACCAGCTGGTTGTAATCAGACTGCTCAGGGCCGATGTTCCCAAGCCCCGGCCCTGCTCTGTTTACATCCACAAGGACGCAGGGGAGCTCTGCCCCTGCAATATATGTCACGCCCTCCTGCTTTAGGCTGATTCCAGGGCCCGATGATGCTCCCAGGACCCGGTGTCCTGCACCGGCAGCGCCATACACCATATTTATGGCTGCCTCCTCAGACTCGGCCTGCACGAACTTTCTTCCTACCATTGGAAAATATTTCGAGGCCTCGTGTAATATCTCGCTGGCGGGCGTTATCGGATACCCGAAGAAACAATCGCAGCCCGCATACATGGCCCCAACTATCACGGCACTGTTCCCTTCGACTAACTGGACAGGCATCTAACTTCTCCTAAACTGTCTCCTTGGTTGGAATATGGACTTCTACGGCCAGCGGCTCTGGACAGGTGTGGACGCAGTTGCCACAGCCGATACAGCCCTCGCCAGCGTATATCGCAAAGCGGTACCCTCTATCGTTTAGCTTATCTCCGAGCTTCAAGACATTCACAGGGCAATCCAGCACGCATCTCTCGCATGCCTTGCACTCCAGTGAGTTGATCAAAGGATAGGGCTTATCCTTCTCCCTGATCTCAGTCCGCCTGATCTTCCCGCTTATGGTCTTTGGAAGCTCTGGCACGAACTCGATGATGCGGGGGTACTTATACGGCGCGGTCTCCCTCTTCACGTGGTCCTGAAGCTCTTTCTTGAGCCCATCTGAGGGCTTGTAGTCCTTGGTAAGAACAATTGTGGCCTTAACCACCTGACCCCTGATTGGGTCCGGAACTCCAGTTATGGCGCACTCAAGCACTGCAGGATGGGACATCAGGGCGCTCTCTACCTCAAAGGGCCCTACCCTGTAGCCCGAGCTCTTGATCATGTCATCTGTCCTGCCCACGAACCAGAGGAACCCATCCTCATCCAGCCAGGCTGTGTCTCCGGTGTGGTAATATCCATCATGCCAGGTGTTCTTGACCTTCTCAGGGTCAAGGTGGTAATCCACAAAGAGGCCGGTGGGCTTGCCCTGGTCGGTCCTGATCACTATCTCTCCTTCCTGGCCGACATCGCATACCTTATCGTTCTTGTCCACAAGGAGTATATCGAACCCGGGGGCTGGCTTGCCCATTGATCCTGGCTTGGGATTCATCCACAGGTAGTTGGCGATCATGACCACGGTCTCGGTCTGGCCATAGCCTTCCATGAGCCTAAGGCCGGTGGTCTCCAGGAACTTGTTGTATACTGAGGGATTCAGCGGCTCTCCTGCAGTGACTGCATAATTGAGCGTGGAGAAATCGTACTGAGACATATCTCCCTTGATCATGAATCTGTAGATGGTGGGAGGAGCGCAGAATGTGGTGACACCGAACTTGGCGATCTTCTCCATCATGAGTCCCGCATCGAACCTGTCATAATCGTAGACGAAGACTGCAGACCCGGCTATCCACTGGCCATAGATCTTGCCCCAGGCGCACTTAGCCCAGCCACTGTCGGCTACAGTATAGTGCAGGCCGTCGTCGCCAACGTTTTGCCAGTACTTAGCAGTCAATATGTGGCCCAGAGGATAGGTCTGGTCGTGGTTCACCATCTTTGGGTGGCCTGTGGTTCCGGATGTGAAGTATGCCAGGAGTATATCATCATTCTTTGTGGCTTCCTGGCCTGTTGGCCTTGGGAAGTCCGGCGAGGCCTCTTCGAGCTCCTTTTTGAAGTTCACCCAGCCGTCTCTCTTATCGTTTATGTCCCCGACAAATGCTCTCACCATCTTGGAATCGCCAAGCTCATTAAAGGCGCCGTCTACCTCATCAGGCACACCATCATCCTCGATGCAGACTATCATCTTGAGGTTGGCCTTTCTTATGCGGTAGACTATATCCTTCTTCTTGAGCATATGGGTGGATGGAATGGCTATGACTCCCATCTTGTGGAGGGCGACCATGCAGATCCAGAACTCATACCGGCTCTTGAGCGTGAGCATGACCACATCGCCCTTCTTGAGGCCGTATTTCTTGAAGAAGTTTGCAGCCTTGTCGCTTAAAACGTCTAAATCCTTGAATGTGAGAGTCTTCTCCTCCCCCAAGTCGTTGCAGTATACCAAGGCAACTTTGCCTGGGTATTCCCTGGCATAAGCGCTCACTATATCATAGGCGAAGTTGAAGTTCTCAGGAACTATTATCTTTAAGTTGGCTTTGAAATCCTCATAGGACTCGAAATCGGACCTGGTGACGAACTTATTAAGCAATGATGGCATTTTATAACCCTCTTTCATATCCTACATAACCACAGCCAGAATCTTGACCGGCTTGTCGTTCAATGCCTCCATGGAATGCCGGTATGTCGAATCAAAGAATATGGAGTCACCAACGTTTAGGATGATCTCGTGATCGTGGATGCGAATCTTCAAAGTCCCCTCTAGAACATACTCGAACTCCTGTCCTGGATGGCTGTAGACTGAGAACTCATGTCCAGGCTGTCGAAAGACCGAAGTCTTGTCCTGGCGAGGACCTATGGTGACTATAAAGGGCTCGGCCTTCTTGTGGATGAAGTTCTCGGCCAAGCTTTGGTACCTGTAATCTTTCCTGCGCTCTACCTCAGTTCCCTCGCCGCTTCTTGTCACCGTGAATATGCGCATCCTCGGCTCCTCGCCGGTGAGCAAGAGTCCCATATCTACGTCCAGCTTCTGACCAATCTCGACCATCTTGCTGGCCGGTATGTCCAGCTTCCCTTCCTCGTAGCACCTGTAGGTCTCTATTGGCACCTTGATAGCAGCAGCCATCTCCTCAGCCGTGAATTGGGAATGCTCGCGCAGCTCTCGAACTCGGTCTCCAATCTCCTTAATCGTTTCCTGCATCCAACATACCTCTGCCCAAATGCTTTGCCCCTTTTGCCCAGCGATCTTAGAGCATCAGGATTGAGAGTGCCGTATGCTGCATATTTGAAGTTATCTCTGAAAAATGACCCAATTCCATCAAAATATTAAGATGTTCAGGCTCGACAGTTCAGACAGTCCTGTTCATCCCAGCTCATCCCATCAAGAATAGCAGGCTTAGTGACCCAGGGCACGAGCGGATTCTCCATTGGAATTAGGGAAAAAATGAGCTACAATGGGGCCCATTCAACTTCCAAAACCTCAATAGAGGTGCAAAGAACAGAACCGCCCTTTAACAAATTTAAAAATCTCCACAGAATATATCCCTCATAATCATGAATTGATGCGAATATAGTCCGACATATGCTAAAAT
>DATMZB010000523.1:0-3314 GCA_035560655.1 Methanotrichaceae archaeon
GAGACAGGTCTAAGATCGACCTGTCACCCACAGCTGGAAAATATCATCTGCAAAACTGACCTGAATCCGATATCCTCTGCACGATCTTCTGCATGGTTCTTCTGGCATCCACATTGGAGCTTCTATAGGGTTAACGGCGCACTTTGCATGCCAGCGGACTTACAGCGAGGCCCATTCTGGCCCAAATGGCTACAGTGAAATCGAGAATTGCTGATGCGGGCTTTGACGCAATGCTTATATCGATATATCCATCTCAAGAACAGAGCGATTATACTGGTGTTCAAATGCTTCTAGATTTCAGGAATGAGGTCGAGTCGCTGCTTCGCAGCGCCCTGGATAAGTGCGGCTTTAAGTTAGAGGAGGGAGTAAACAGCCTCTCGCTGGAGAGCAGCCCCCATTCTGATCTGGCCTCTTCAGTGGCCTTCAGGCTGGCTCCGGTTCTGAGGAAGAGCCCTGTAGCCATTGCAAGCGAGATCCACAAGGCCATGGCATTTAGCCCTAAGGAGGGCAGCTTTGTAGACAGGGTCGACCTGGTGGGTCCTTACCTTAACTTCTTCATGAACAGGAGTTTTCTTGACTCGATAGTCGTCCAGGCACAGGGTACTGAGTGCTGGAATGGGTCCTGGGACGAAAAGGTCATAGTCGAACACACCTCTGCCAACCCGGATGGGCCGCTGCACGTCGGCCACATCAGGAACTCAGTCATCGGCGACACCCTCGCCAGGATACTGCGCCGTGCCGGGTGCACAGTGGATGCAGAGTACTATGTAAACGACATGGGCCGCCAGGAGGCGATGGTCGTCTGGGGATGCGACCACTACCGGCTCGACACCATCAAGGCCGATCACGCCATAGCCAAGGTCTACATCGAGGCCAACAAGGCAATGACTGATAAGCCTGAGATCAGGAAAGAGGCTGACTCAATAATCCAGAGGTACGAGGCCGGAGACCCCGAGGTCGAGGCCAAGATCAAGTGCGCTGCAAAGTATGCCATCATGGGCATAGAGCAGACTCTTCACAGGATGAACATCCGCCATGACAGCTACCACTGGGAGTCCACCTTCGTCAGGAACGGTGATGTGAAGAAGATCCTGGATGAGCTTGAGAAGACTGGCCTTACCCAGTGGGAGGACGGAGCGTTCCAGCTCGACCTTACCGGCTTTGGGTTTGAGAAGAAGATGGTGCTCAAGAGGGCTGACGGGACCTCTCTCTACATCACCCGCGACCTGGCATACCACAGGTGGAAGGCTGCCAACTCAGATAGAGAGGTGGACATCCTGGGCTCGGACCACAAGCTCATATCATCCCAGCTGAGGACTGCTCTGAAGATGCTCGGCATCAGGGAGCCCGAGGTTGTAATATTCGAGTTCGTCTCACTGCCTGAGGGCTCAATGTCCACGCGCAGGGGCAAGTTCATCTCAGCAGACGACCTCATTGACGAGGTTGAGAAGCAGGCCTTTGAGGAGGTCACTGCAAGGAGGCCTGAGGAGAGCGAGGAGTTCAGGCGTTCTATAGCTAAAGAGGTGGCCATTGGAGCCGTGCGCTATGACGTGGTCAAGGTCTCTGCAGACAAGGCCACCACATTCGACTGGAAGGCAGCCCTCGACTTCGAGAAGCTCTCTGCGCCTTTCATACAGTACTCCCATGCCAGGGCCTGCAGCATCCTTCGAAAGGCGCCCCTGGGGGAGTTCAGCCCTGAGCTGCTCACAGGCGAGTATGAGATCGCCCTGATAAAGAAGATCGCCGAGTTCGACCTGGTCATAGACCGCGCTGCACGTGAACTCAAGCCCCACCAGCTGGCCACCTATGCCCGTGAGCTGGCAGAGTCATTCAACCAGTTCTACAGGTTCAGCCCTGTCCTTGATGCCGAGCCGGATCTGAAGAATGCAAGGCTGGCTCTGGTGAATGCATCCAGGAACGCGCTCAAGTTCACATTGGAGACGCTTGGAATCGCTGCGCTTGAGACCATGTAGCGCAGCTTTTTAAACCCGCAAAAGTAAATTAATATGATGAGGGTTCTTTGCGCCTATAATGTCAATATAGATGCTGTGACCACTATCAGCGGCCCCGGACTGTCTGAGATCATCCAGAACCGGGAGCCGACGGCCAGGATGCCTGAGAGGATTAAAAGCCCCGGCGACTTCCTCTCAGGCCTGCTATTCTGCATCAAGTCAGGAATCGGGGCAGAGCTCCTGGTAGATGATGCAGAGACTGCCGGGTTTATAGAGCGGTCTTTTGACTGGTCCATCAGAATGGGCGGCAACGCCGGAAATGCTGCCAATGCGCTCTCTGTACTGGGCGCAGAGGCTGTGGTGAACGTTCCCTCTCTCACTCCCAGGCAGGCATCGCTTTTTTATCCTGGTACAAAAGTGCCCGGTCCTGGAGGAGAGACGCTCCTGGAGCCGGCTGCTGCTGCCAGGCCCGGAGAGGACCTGACGCACTTCGTGATCCAGTTTGGAGGCGGCCTTGGCGTTGCACTGGGCAAAGAGACAGTAACCTCGCCCAGGGAGAACAGGTTCATAGCCTCATACGACAGCCTGAACTCGCAGCAGTACGAGGACCCCGACTTCGAGCTCTATGCCAGAGAGCATATCGGGGATGCTGACGGCATCCTGATAGGCGGCCTTCACCTGGCCACACGCAAAGAGACCCTGGCGCCGAGGCTTGAGGAGATAGAGTCCTGGAAGGTTTTCAGACCTGAGATATTCATACATGCCGAGCTTGGCGGGTTTCAGAGCCGTGATGTAGCAATGTATCTTGTCGAGAACCTATCATCAGACAGCCTGGGCATGAACGATGACGAGCTGGCAGTGCTTGAGAGGTTTTCGCCTGGGTGGCGCGGGATCATGGATGCTGCCAGGAGGCTCAGGTCAAGGCTTGGCATGATCAGGGTATGCATCCACACCAAGGAGTATGTGGCAAGCGTATCTCATGGAGGCATACAGCCCGAGAAGGAGATCGCTGCCATGACACATGGAGCTGATGTGGCAGGGACGTTGGTGGCCACAGGACAGATCAAGAGGTCTGTTGACACGAGCCTTGGCCCAAACCCTGCAGGCCTGGTGGCCAGGGACCAGTTCAAAAGAGAGCTTTCCGCTATAAGCTCCGGGCGGGGAGCTTATGCCTTTCAAGACGGCGATATGCTCTGCATAGCGCCATCTCTCCTGGTTGAGCATCCTAAGACCGTTGTGGGTCTGGGAGATGTCATGACTGCATCTGACTTCTTCTGCCAGGTCAGGGCCAGGATGGGGTCCTGACCGTCTTAACCATCTTTTTATTACCTGGATAGTTGCATCAACTGCAAAGTCTCATAG
>DATMZB010000524.1:0-7885 GCA_035560655.1 Methanotrichaceae archaeon
GACCTGAAAGATTCTTATTCAGGCCAGCTGGTGATCTCGCCCGTAGTTCCAATGGCCTATACAGGCAAGCTATTCAGCTTCACGCCTCCCACAGAGGGCAGTGCAGCAATGCAGGCCAGATCGCTCCTGCCCGGGAATGTCAGGCTGGTCTCCGCCTTCCACACGATCTGTGCTGCCGCCCTGCAGGACACGAAGAGGACGCTTCAGGGTGATGTGATGATCTGTGGCGATGATAAGGATGCAAAGGACCTGGCAGCAGGCCTGGTAAGAGAGGTCAAGAACCTGAGGCCGCTGGATGCAGGCCCTCTGCAGGCATCAAGTATGGTAGAGAGCCTGACTCCAATGCTCTTAAACATCGCCAGGCGCAATAAGATTAAGGACGCCGGCATAAAGATCATCCAGGAATGGCCTGTTTAAGGCCATTATCATTTTGTTGCTATGCTGGTGCAAGACAGTCCTGATTGGGTGCCGCGCCCAGTCGTGCCGCCCTTCGGGACGGACTCTTTTTCAAGAACCTCTGAAACAGGAACAGCAAATGCGATCTTGAAGGAGGTTCCATCATGGCCATCGATCTCAAGTGTGGCCTTTATCTGCTTTGCCAGGGCTGCTACCAGCTGCAGACCCATGGATTTGGGCGTTCCCATCTCAGGGCTCTGGGGAATCCCCACCCCGTCATCCTGGACAGATAAATAAACTGAGCCGTCTTTAGAAGACCTAAGCTCAATGCTTATCCTGCCCGCCCTGTGATCGGGAAAGGCGTGCTTTAGGGAGTTGGAGACCAGCTCGTTTACAATGAGGCCGCATGGTATGGCATAGTCGATGTTTAGGAATGTCTCATCCAGGTCGAGCCTGATGTTTATGCCCCTGGCACCATCACCAAAAGACTGGCGGATATACATCACCAGGCTTCGAATATACTGGGCGAAGTTCACCCTTGCCAGGTTCTCTGATTTGTACAGGTTTTCGTGTATGAGAGACATTGACCTGACCCGGCCCCGGCACTCGTTCAACATCTCAGATGTCTGGTCGTCGGGCAGATAGCGGGACTGGATGCTCAGCAGGCTGGAGATGATCTGAAGGTTGTTCTTGACCCGGTGGTGGACCTCTCTTAGGAGCACCTCCTTCTCCAATAACGAGGCTGTCAGGCGCTCTTTATCCTTCATATGTGCCGTCATGTCCTGGGCTATGCCATAGAGGCCGCAAATCCTGCCCGAGCTGTCACGCATGGGCGCCTTGACATAGTGGAAGATGACCTGATCATCTCCGATTGGCAGGGAGATATCATCTTCTATTACGTCTCCCTGGACGACCCTGGAGTCAACCTCGGCTATATACTCGCCAATCTCAGGCCCGAACAGGTCTACATCTGTCTTTCCGGCTGCATCTGATGACGACATCCCAACCCGCCTCTCCATTGCCGGGTTTATCTGCACATACCGGCCCTCTTTGTCTTTTATGATTATGTAGCTGAGTGTGGTCTCAAATATTGTTCTAAACCGGCCCTCGCTCTCCTGCCTGGCCTCATCTGCCAGCCTGCGCTCGGTTATGTCCTGCAGGCTGCCCTCGTAGCAGATGGCACGGCCCTGAGCATCCCTCACGATCCTGGAGCTGACCTCTACCCACAGATCTGTGCCATCACGGCACTTCATCTTCTCCTGGAAAGAGCGCACCATCCCATCTCTCTCCATCAGCTTCTGCCAGTGCCTTTTTTCCTGGCAGTCGGCATAAAGGCTGGATACATCTGCAGCCAGGAGGCTCTCCTTGTCCGGGTAGCGCAGCATTTCAACCATAGACTGGTTGGCATCGACCAAACCGCCAGTGGACAGCATCCTGAAGAGCCCGACGGGCACGCCATCAAAGAGGCTACGGTAACGCGCCTCGCTCATCCTCAGAGCCTCTTCGGACCGCAGGCGCTCTGTCACGTCCCGGGCAACCACACAATAGACCTCCCTTCCGCCGTAAGCCATGCGGTTGATATTGATCTCCACATCTATCAGAGATCCGTCCTTTTTGCGGTATTTCCGACCTGTCAGGAAGCAGTGCCCCTGCTCTCTGAGAGCGAGCAGGTTTTGCTCTATGCTCTCCCTGTCGTGGGCTACAACATCGAAGAGGATCAAAGAGGAGATCTCCTCATTGGCATATCCCATCAGATCCTTGAAGGCCAGGTTGCAGTCCAGGATGCGATAGGTGCCGGCATCTGCCAGGAAGATGATCTCCGATGCCTGCTCAACTACTGTGTGATAGCGGCGCTCGCTCTCTATCATGGCAATCTCGGCACGCTCGCGCTCGGCGATCTCCTGTCTGGCCTCAATATAGAGATCCGAATTCTCTTTGAGAGCCACAATCTGCCGCAGGAGCAGCAGCCCGATTATGCCGCCCATAGCCCAGGCTAGGACTGGAAATGTGATGGGCAGGTAATAGTGGTCGTGGCTCCAGATCAGCAGGGAATACGCGCCCAGTGCACCAAGATAAGGCAGGTATGACAGGCTGTGCTGTCTGGCACCAGAGTCAGGATGGGCCGCAGCAGCATCTTCCTGCCCGATGCCCTGGGATACTCCTGCCAGCCAGATCAGGGCATATCCCAGGACATAACCTGAATCTGAGAGCCCGCCTGAGACATAAGTGCCTCTCAGGAACTCCAGAGAATAGAGCAGATCGGAGGCTATGAGCACACCCATGCTGGCTGCCAGGAGGTACAGCGAACCCCGGTTCGATGAGCCCAGCCGTCTGAAGAGCAGCTCTATTACTGCAAAGAACATCAGCAGATCAAGGACAGGGTAGAGCAGGGATAGGTCTAGGGTCAGAGCACTGGCGTGGCTGGCCTGGATGGTGGGCTCTATGAGGAAGACCCAGAAGCCCAGAAGGGCTGAGATCATCACTATACCCATCTCTATCAGTATCTTGGTCCTGTCAGTCCTTGTCAAAGCTGCCGCTGGCAGGAGGAGGACGCCTGCCAGGAAGAAGGGGTATTCGAGCAGATAGAATACATCTGCAGCCGATGGGAACGGGGGCTGGCTAGTGCCGATTTCAAAGACTGCATAGGCGATGTTCGCCAGAGTGGAGAATGACTCGGATACTGCCAGGAGGATCCAGGCCGTGCGCACATTCTTCCCGTATGATGCAGAGCGCCTGGCTGCATATAAAAGCCCGGCCACGGCCAGGAGATTGGGCAGGGGAATATACAGATCGCTGAGTGTGATATGCATCTGTATGTCATCCCTCAGCCAGAGCCCCAAGGCAAGGTGAATAAGCACTGCTATTGCAGCCAATAACAGGGCGCTATATAGAGAAATCTCTTTAGTTTTGCCAGTGCCCAAAGCAACCACCTGATCAAAAGCTTGTTGATAGAGGCCTATGTGGCATAAATAGATATTCGAGATCCCGTGTCACAGTTAGAACTGAACCTAAATCGTCACAATTGCAGAAAAAGATGCTCCGAGAGCCGTCGAGGGGGGCGGCTGCCTGGCAATATGACAGCTCAATGGAAGCAGGGCCAGGCAAATTCTATGTATCAGCTAAATTATGCCCCGGATCAGGTCAGCCGGGTTTATGAGCCCCAGCCTCTGCCAGATCAGGTATACCCCTATGAATGTTCCGGCCATGGCGCCCAAATTGGCAAGTGCAGCCACCATTATTACCTTGAAGAACCTGTTTTTCATCATGTCGTCAAAGTTCTCGCACTGAGCCAGGCCCCTGAGGTCGCTGACAGTGGGCTTGAGCTTCCACGCCTCTACCATGCCTGCGAACCATCCAGCGGCCACAAACGGGTTGAGTGTGGTCATCCAGGCCACTACGAAGGCGGTCAGTGCCGATAAGGGATGCCCTCTTGCAAGGACTACTCCCAGGCCAGAGAGTCCGCCTGTGACCAGGAACCATATTGCAAAGGCCAGGCCTATGTTCTGGCTGGAATGCCCCTTCATGATTACCAGGCCGAATGTGGCAAGTATCATGAGCATGACCAGTGCTCCAAAGACCTTGGCAAAGGTTATCCTCTTCTTCGGCTTCTCCTTTAGAGCCTCGATCTCGGGTATGGACTCAGGATTTGCCAGGTACTTGGTTATGCCACCCTTGTGGCCAGCCCCTACCACGGCCAGTACTTTGCCCTCTTTAGAGAGCTGGTAGAGGTTCCTGGCGATGTATGCATCCCTCTCATCCACAAGCACTGCTGCGGCAGATGGTGAAACCTTTCTAAACTCGTCTATCAGCTGGGATACCACATCCTCCTGAGTTATGGTATCGATGTCGATCTCCTCGCCGCCAAAGCCCAGCGCCGCCGGGATCATGGACCAGACAAGTCTTACTTTATCCACAAATCCCATGGCCGACCAGAAGCGCTGGATGGTTATGCCCACATCCCTGTCCACCAAGGCCACTCTGGCGCCAGACTTGCGAGCAGCCTCAATTGCCGCCAGCATCTCGGACCCGGGCTTGACTCCAAGCTCAGCGCCCATCTTCTTCTGGACATAGGCCATGAACCACTGGACCAGGAGGAAGTACAGCTTTCCGCCGCTCAAAAGCTCTGAGATCTTGATCTCTTCAACCTCATCCTGTCCTGTGAGGGCACGGTATCTGCCCTGGCAGAGCTCCACAGCCACAATGTCTGGATGGCTCTCCTCTATGGCCTGGGTTACTTCCTGGATGCTCTTCTCAGAGACATGGGCTGTGCCTACAATTATGACTTCATGGCTTTCGGGCGTGGACGGAGCTGCGCCGTCTTCTTGACTGATGGTATCCAAATCAATTACCTCATTGGGGCATCATTGCCGAGAACAGAGCTCAATGGCCCTGACCAGATCCTCTCTAGAGAGGATGCCAATCATTCTCCCGGCCTCCATAACAGGAAGCCTTCGGACGCCCCGCTCGTTCATGATCTTCATAGCTGCCGTAGCTTCTACATCCGGTCCGATGTCATATATCTTTTTGGCCATGACCTGGCCCACAGTGGTGCTCGATCGCTGATCCTCAGGAACGTTTTGAACATCCGCGATTGTGACCATGCCTGCAGGTACTCCGTTATCCAGGACCGGATAGCCCCGGTGCTTCTCATGAAACATCAGGTCTGATAGCTGGGACAGCGTCATGGACGGGTCGACTGTATGAACATCGGCCGACATGATATCCCGGACTTTGATCCCCTCCAGACAGATATTGATGGCAGTGGCCCGGCCCTCTTCAGTCGCGCCTATGTATACGAAGAAGGCCACCAGGATCAGAAGGAAGCTGCCTGAGAAGAGGCCCAGTATTCCCATGGCTATCGCGAACATCTTGCCAACGCTTGCAGCCAGGTTTGTGGCTCTCACATATGGCATGCGCTCAGCCAGCCAGGCACGGAATACCCTTCCACCATCCATTGGAAAGGCGGGAATGAGGTTGAAGGCCATCAGCGTCAGGTTGACTATGCCTGTAGTCCACAGGAAGATGGAGAACGGGTGGTTTGAGCCAAGCAATGCCTCAGACTCGAAATAGAAAAGCAGGCAGGCCACACCTAAAATACCGCTAACTGCGGGGCCTGCAAAGGCCATCTGCAGCTCAAGCTTGGGGTTCCTGGGTATCTCTTCCATTGAGGATACACCACCAAAGACATACAGGGTTATGCTCCTGATCACTATCCCGTACTTCTTGGCTACATAGGAATGGCCCAGCTCATGCAGAGCCACGCATACAAAGAGAAAAATTGCAAAGGCAAATGAGTATATCCACTTTGTTGAGCTCGGCTCTACATCCCCAAATCCATAGGGCTTGCCAAAGAGCTGTATGCTCACGACCCCAAAGGCATAAGCTATCCAGGGTATTATTGCCAGAAACGTCAGATGAATCCGGAACGGGATCCCCATTATCTTCCCGATCTGGAAGGAGAAGTTCATAGTACTTAAGTGGCTTCTCACGTTAATAGATCTTTTGACAGCCTCCTATTTTTACAAAAGGGGAGAGATGCAATATGCCACGCCTGGATGTGAAGTGAGCGGGTAGGAGAGTGGGGGTTCAGTGTGGATTTTAAAAATTAGCAATACCCGCTCGATAAAGACAGACTGAGATAAACATATAAATCTTTCGAGATGGATGCTTGAGATGTAGTGGCTGGAGAAGGATGGTATCCGGCATTGAGTATGCCGGATGCTAAAGCTGCGTTTGGTGAGCACCTGCGGCAAAGGAGGATGTGATGTTATGCTCACAAAAGGGCTATTTTCGTAATTAGTATTAAACTTTTACGCCTGGGTGTTACCAGGCCGGAGCTCAGGCTGCATGAGCAGTAACAATGAAATGATAGGCGCAAAGCCTGAGCCGTTCTGCTCTACCAGCATCATTGGCAGGTCAATGTGACGATCTGCGCCACATCTCCGCCAGGTACATGACCTGAGAGCTGTGCTCGGCCATGCATGCTGCGGTATAGGCCTCAGCCAGGGTTTTGCCAATGGCAAATGTCCCATGGCCGCGTGCGATGCAGGCGTTGTGGCCTGTTAATGCCAAGGAAGCATTATGGGCAAGCTCAGAGCTCCCAAACCCGCCCTCTACTATGGGCATGGGTCCAAGAAAGCACATGCCTTCCCCATCTATTGGCGTTACAGGTCCGTCCAGGACAATAGACATGGCCACGGCATAGGGTGAGTGAGTGTGGACTATGGCCTGGGCACCGGTTTGGAGATATATGGCCCTGTGGACGCAGGTCTCGCTGCTGGCCACGGCATCTCTGGGACATGGGCCTTGGAGGTCGACCTCTATTATCTCAGCCCTGTCCAGCTCATCGAGCATTGAGCCAGTGCAGGTGATCTCAATTACATCGCCTACCCTGGCGCTTATGTTTCCAAAGCGCGAGCTGGTCAGGCCGGACTCGACCAGCTTCCTCCCAAACCTAGCTATCTCTTGCCATTGACTCATTTACCCACCCTTGGGGTCCAGATGAAAAGGGACCGACGACGACTCCACCTCGCCATAGTTGCCATGGAGCTGGACTTCTATATTGTAATCGCCGGGGTTCCAGAAGCTGGTCTCCCACCAGGCAGTGAATATGCCATTGGAATCCAGATCGGACATGGGTATATCCATATTCCTGTCCGGGCCCAGGATCTTAGAGGTGACCTCATCCACATCACCCGAGACCTTGGCCTCTATGATCACAGGATCTCCCACCTTGGCATTCCTCTTGCTTAAGTCCATTCCCTCCAGGACCGGTCCTGCAAGCCGGTCTGGGCTGGCGTCCAGGCTCATCAGTGCTCCAGTCAGGTTTAGAGCGCCATAGCCATAGGTGTTGTCAGGCCCGTTTTGTCCGAGATCATCTGCAGACTTGAGAAGTATCCTCTTCACATCAGCAGGCTGAAGCTCAGGATGAGAACCCACTAGAACCGCTGCAGATCCAGAGACCTGGGGCACGGCCATTGATGTTCCGCTCATGGCGCTGTAGCCATCTTCGGTCCCGGCCAGGGCCGAGACCACGTCCACGCCGTCTGCGACCAGGTCGGGCTTGATGCGGCCGTCAGCTGCGGGCCCTCTCGAGGATCTGTCGAAGATGGTTCCCTTCCCGTCTACGGCTCCAACTGTGATCACCTTATCTGCGCCGCCTGGTATGACTATGGACCCAGGCCCTGGCCCGGAGTTGCCAGCAGCCACGCACATAACCAGCCCCTCATCCACCATCTTGTTGCAGGCCTGATCCAGGAGCGAGTTCCCATCACCAGGTCCATCTCCTCCAACGCTGAATGAGATCACCTTTATTCCATAGCGGTCCTTGTTCTTCAGGCACCAGTCCAGGGCGATGATGGCATCTGATAGGTAGCAGGCCCCGTCCTTATCCATGACCTTGACCACCACAAGCTTGGACTCGGGAGCCACGCCACCGGGCTCGCCCTGACCTGCTATCAGGCTGGCGCAGTGAGTGCCATGGCCGCTA
>DATMZB010000525.1:0-2494 GCA_035560655.1 Methanotrichaceae archaeon
TAAATTGGTATCAATCAGGAATCTTGTATCTTCGTCTGGCAAGTTGATTGGCCTCTTCTTCAATTTCAGCCTCTAGCTTATCCATATCAACATCTTTGGCCTTATCGATGATATCCTCTATTAATGCACGCAGGTTTACCCTTTTCAAGACAAGCGAATCTGGACCAATCTCATCTACGATGAACTCATCGCCTGCATTTATTCCCAGCTTGCGCCTGAGCTCACCCGGCAGCACCACTCTGCCCTTCTCATCAACCTTTGTTACAGGCATGATCTCACTATCCCACAAGTGGGATTCATATAATATTAAACCTCTGGTCTAATCTTTTGAGACTGCGCTATGATCCCTCCCTAATCGAAACCTTGAACTATATGCTCGCCCCTCCTTCACACATCAGGTGGTCCTGTTGCAATTACTGCTGATCCACTCAGATTACATAGAGTTTGAGGCCCAGCGGCCCACGAAGTTCGCAGAGAAGATCGAAGACTCTGCGAAATCCGGCCGTCTGGAAGAGGCGCTGTGCGCCTTCATAGCTGTTGAGAAGTTCGACGAGGACGATGTAGAAGCCGTAGCCCAGGCCGGGGCAGATGAGATCGCATCCGTGGCCGAGCAGGTCAAGGCTGACCGCATAATGCTTTACCCCTATGCCCACCTGAGCCCCAACCTATCCTCGCCCGAGACTGCAGTCCAGGTCCTGAAATCGATGCAGGATATATTATCCAGGAAGCTGGAGGTAGCCCGGGCGCCGTTTGGCTGGTACAAGTCCTTCACGATCAAGTGCAAGGGCCATCCCCTCTCAGAGTTATCCCGATCTATAAAGCTTGGCGAGGGCGAGGTAGTATCCCAGGCCCTCAAGTCCGAGGCCAAGGCCGTCTCATACTGGAAGGTGATGGATACCGACGGCCAGTTGATAGATGTCGATAAATTCGACCTCAAAGGGCATGAGAACCTTGCCAAGTTCATCCACTACGAGATCGCCAAGAGCAGGGCTGTGGACTCAATCCCGCCACATGTGGAGCTGATGAGGCGCCTTGAGCTGGTCGATTACGAGCCAGGATCTGATTCGGGCAACATGAGGTTCTACCCCAAGGGCAGGTTGATCAAGTCTTTGCTGGAGAGCTACGTCCTGGACAAGGCCTCAGATATGGGTGCCATGGAGGTGGAGACCCCCATCATGTACGATATGGAGCACCCCACACTCAAGAAGTACCTGGACAGGTTCCCTGCAAGGCAGTACCAGATAGATGCCGAGAAGAGGAGACTATTCCTCAGGTTCGCTGCCTGCTTTGGCCAGTTCCTCATGGGCCATGACATGACCATCTCCTACAAGTCTATGCCCTTGAAGATGTTCGAGATCACCAGGTACAGCTTCAGGCGCGAGCAGAGGGGAGAACTTGTGGGCATACGGAGGCTCAGAGCCTTCACCATGCCCGATATGCATACCCTCACAAGAGACATGGCTTCAGCTGTAGAGGAGTTCAGGAAGCAGTACGAGGCCAGCATCGCCGTCCTGAAAGATATCGGGATTGATCTCTCTGATTATGAGGTGGCCATAAGGTTCACAAAGGACTTCTATGCCGAGAACAAGCAGTTCATAGAGGGCCTTGTAGACATAGTGAAGAAGCCGGTGCTCATAGAGATGTGGGATGAGAGGTTCTTCTATTTTGTACTGAAATTCGAGTTCAACTTCGTGGATGTCTCAGACAAGGCAAGCGCCCTATCCACAGTGCAGATCGATGTTGAGAACGCCGAGAGGTACGATATCAACTACGTAGATGAAAATGGAGAAAAAAAGCAACCCATACTGCTGCACTGCTCCCCATCGGGCGCCATAGAGAGGGTCATGTATGCCCTGCTGGAGAAGGCCGCCCGCGAGTCGGCATCAGGCAAGCTGCCCATGCTAAAGACCTGGCTGTCTCCAACGCAGGTCAGGGTCATACCCATAGCCGAGCGCCATCAGGCCCGCGCCGCTGAGGTCGCAAAGGAGCTTGGCTTCAGGACGGATATAGATGAAAGGGACGAGACCGTGGGCAAGAAGATCAGGGATGCTGGAAGGGAGTGGATACCCTACGTGGCAGTGATAGGCGATGATGAGCTGGCCTCTGGAAAGCTCACAGTCAACATCCGGCAAGAGTCCACGCCCAAGTCTCCGGCAAAGGCCAGCATGAGCGTTGAGGATCTCAGGAAAAGGCTGGAGGCCGAGACTGCTGGCATGCCCTGGAGACGTCTGCCGCTGCCAGTCAAGCTGTCAGAGCGGCCAAAGTTCGTTTGAGCTGCCTGAGCATTGGTTTGAGAAGCTCCCAAAAGCTTCTCAGCCATCAAGGCGCTGTATTTTTTAGAGCTTCTGACTGAGCCATCATCCCACTTTATGTATTCATCACAAGCGTAACCATTATTAATTACAAATGACATATTATGCAAGGGAGGTGATAGGGTGCCGGCCGTCATAGATCAGGTCATTGCTGTAATAATCTTCGGAGCATTGGTCATCAT
>DATMZB010000526.1:0-6995 GCA_035560655.1 Methanotrichaceae archaeon
GCATAATATTATACAAATCACAAAGCGTAAATAGGTTTTGAGGGAGGGCTTCGCTCTCATCCCCCTGGGCCGAGGGTCTTCACGCTGCGCCCTCTCCGCTCCCCAGAGATAAATAGCCAGCGTTCGCAGGTGAACTACGCTCTGGAGTATGCAGCTTTAACTTAAGGTAAGCTATAGTGATCTAGACACTCACAAGTTAATCCTGCCCTTTGCCTCATTCCCAAGCTTTATTTATGCAACCATCTCCTAATGCCATATCCGCAATCGTTAAATCAGGCCAAGGTGGCGGAACGGCGACGCAATTGCCTGCAGAGCAATACCAATCCGGTTCGACTCCGGACCTTGGCTTTGGTGGGAAGCTCTATCCAAAAACTGTCAGCACAATTGCTGTTGTCATGGACTTTGGCCCTGCACTTACCAGAAATTGAAGCATATCATTTTTGGTCCGATTTAGAGAACTGCTCCAGCTCTTCGTTTAGCCTGTCCTTTTCATCATAGAATAGGCCATGGCCGCTGTTGTAGAATGGTACAATTATTGAGCCCTTTATGAGACTATGCTGTTCTTCGGCCAGTGCAAATGGCACTACCTGGTCGTGCACCCCATGGAAGATTCTTGTAGGAATGTGGATATTGGCAAGCTCAGATCGAAGGTCTCTATCCCTCAGCTCCTCAAGTCCGCAAATGGTCGCATGTGGCGATGCTTTCCGCCTTATATCCTCAAGCCAGCGGTAGAACTCCGGGCTTGCCGGGGTGTGGAAGTTCACTATTCCTAAATCATGTGCAAGCTTGGACCGATCGGTGGTGGCCACTTTGATGAGCCCTTCTATCTCTTCAAGTGGTATGCCACTGGGATTATCCGGACGCTTTGCAAACGAAGGCCCTGCCGCGCCCATGAGTGCGAGCTTGGTCACCCGAGGATCACCCTGAGCGGCTATGTAATGCATGGCAATCGCTCCACCCATGGAGAAGCCAGCGAGCAATACGCCATTTAGATCTAGCGCCTCGATGACCTTTCCTACATCGTCGGCCCAGGTGTCATAATCATTGCCTTGCCAGGGCTTATCTGATTGCCCAAATCCTCGAAGGTCTATGCCTATCACCCTATTGCCAGCCCTCATCAAAGGCACCATCTGATACTCGAATATCTCATGGCTCAGCGGCCACCCATGGATGAATAAGATGGGCCTACCTGAACCCCAATCCTGCACGAATAGTTTAACTCCGGGATCAACTTCTATAAACACAGCATTGCTCACCTATGGTTGCCGTTCCGTTACCTTGGTAGTTCAATCAAATCATGAAGGAATGGAGAAGTCTATCCCTCACTTATTGCTCACCGGCTCCAATTTGGATCTCCCAAATAATATCCCCTTTGATGAAGGCAAATTTAGCCAAAATATCTGCCTTCCTGGGCCCAGTGCAGGTGCCAAATTGCCGCTTTGCATAGTCTCATAAACATAGATGCCAAGGGGTGGCGCCTAAACATTATCCGGGGAATTTTATGGAGCTTGAGAATCTTAGATTTGGCACTGAGCTGCTCAAACGCGGCTTTGCCAAGTTGCAGAAAGGCGGGGTCATAATGGATGTCACCACCTCTGAGCAGGCTGTAATAGCTGAGGAAGCCGGTGCAGTGGCAGTTATGGCGCTGCATGCAGTGCCAGCTGACATAAGGAAGATTGGAGGTGTGGCCAGGATGGCTGACCCACAGGTTATAGAGTCAATAATAGATGCCGTAACCATACCGGTGATGGCCAAGGCAAGGATTGGCCACTTCGTCGAGGCTCAGATTCTGCAGGCCCTGGGAGTAGACATGGTAGACGAGTCTGAGGTGTTAACCCCAGCAGATACATACCACATCGAGAAGACCAAATTCGCAATACCCTTTGTCTGCGGTGCCCGGGACCTGGGAGATGCACTGAGACGGATAAAAGAGGGTGCAGCCATGATCAGGACCAAGGGCGAGGCCGGAACTGGAGACGTCAGCCAGGCAGTGCTGCACATGAGGAAGATCATGGGCCAGATAAGATCTCTCAAGGGCATGGACGAGCAGGAGCTAGGCAAAGTGGCCCGTGAGATCGACGCCGATTTTGACCTGGTTGCAGAGTGCGCCAGGATGCAGAGGCTGCCAGTGGTCAACTTCGCAGCCGGCGGCATTGCCACGCCCGCGGATGCTGCCCTGATGATGCAGCTTGGAGCCGATGGCGTCTTCGTGGGATCTGGCATATTCAAGTCCGAGATTCCAGAGACCACAGCCTCAGCCATAGTCCAGGCAGTCCAAAACTATGACAGCCCCGAGCTTCTGGCTAAAGTATCCAAAGGTCTCGGAGCTGCAATGAAGGGCATGGATGCGAGCACCATACCAGAAAGCGAGGCATTGCAGATAAGAGGATGGTGAAGGCTAAAAGGATCGCATTTTGGCATCAATGGACTAAGTTCTTGGGCGCATCTAGGCATCTGGTACATTATGGCTTAAATAAGACCACATTTTCCAGGTAGGGTGCTCAATGGAGCAACAGACCCAGAGCGCCGATGATAGAAGAAATGCAATACTCTTTTTGGCTAACGTCGATGCCTGTGCTTCTGGGGACGACTGCTCCCCTGACCCCCTCTGGGGGGCAGTCGGCCCAAGAAGCGCAGGGCACCTGTGTTAACCCAGAAAGTCTTGAAGGTCTTTCGCCTTCCGATGATCGTTATTTGGCATGAATTCGTAGCATTTCCGCGGTATGATATCCTGGAGCAGTCGTCCCCAGAAGCACAGGGCATAATACACAGGAGGTGGCTATCAGGCTGAAAATGTGGTGAACATCATGCAGGTGCTCCAGAAGCCCATAGCATAGCGCGCGGGATGAAAATGATTGCCATATCTTCTCTGACCTGCGCTCTGGATTTGTTGCTCAATAGAGCGCCTTCACATCAGGGAAATGTTGTATCATTCAAGCCTCCGTGCACTACCGCTGGTGAACGTGCAAGAGACATATGAATATTCTTTTTTGGTGAAGCCCCGAGGAATTGCTGACAAGGATCAGAATCAAAAAAAATTTGCTTTCTCAAATGCCGTCGCCGTACAATCCTTCAACCTGGCACCTGACCTGGTCCGCAATACTATTCGCCATGAGGCAAACCTGAGAGGACTGAGACTTGCAGTCATCAGCAACCACAGTGCTCAGAATCTCCCTGATCTCCTCACTGGCAAATCCGGCAGTCATCTTCTCATCTTCAGACCAGAGAAGGTACTTCTCCAGTGAGTACAGCTGTTCTTCCAGCCTGTGCTGCCTTTCAAGCAGCCTGCTCACAACTTCCTGCATCGGATCAGGCAGGTTGCCGTGATCCAGATTTGCCCTGATCGATGGTCGCTGTGACTCGGCAATCCTTCCCGGGACTCCCACAATAGTGGCTCCTGGGGGAACCGGCCTCACTACCACAGATCCAGCGCCGATCTTTGCTCCTTTTCCCACAGTTATAGGTCCCAGAATGATAGATCCAGCGCCTACGACCACTCCGTCCTCAATGGTGGGATGGCGCTTGGCCTTATCCAGGCTGGTTCCGCCAAGCACTGTGCCCATGTACATCAGGACATCATCCCCAACCTCGGCAGTCTCGCCTATCACCACGCCCATTCCGTGGTCTATGAAGAATCTTCTTCCTATTTTAGCGCCGGGATGGATCTCAACTCCTGTGATGAACCTTGCCAGGTGTGAGACGAACCTGGCCAGGAAGAAGTGCCCTTTCATCCAAAGGCGATGAGATATCCTGTGCATCCATATGGCGTGCAGGCCAGGATAACAGAGGATAACCTCAAGGATGGTCCTGGCTGCCGGATCTTTATCAAAGACCGTCTGGATATCCTCTCTGATGCTCATTTTCTGGTGCCTCAGGACTCAAAGAGATCCGTGCTCAGGTATCTCTCTCCAGTATCGGGCAGTATCGCCACTATCAGCTTGCCCTTGTTCTCCGGACGGGATGCGACCTGCAGTGCGGCCCAGGCAGCAGCCCCTGATGATATTCCAACCAAGATGCCTTCCTCTTTGGCCAGACGGCGGGCAATCGTCACAGCATCGTCATACTCAGCCTTGATGATCTCATCTACCAGGTCGCGCCTCAGTACATCCGGAACGAAGCCGGCTCCAATGCCCTGGATCTTGTGAGGGCCAGGCTTGCCGCCTGATAGGACCGGGGACCCTGCGGGCTCGACTGCAATTGCCTTGAAGGTGGGCTTGCGGGACTTGATGACATCAGAGATGCCAGTGATAGTTCCGCCAGTGCCGACGCCGGCTACAACGAAATCCACCTTTCCGTCTGTGTCTCTCCAGATCTCCTCAGCGGTCGTCTTTCTGTGGATCTCCGGGTTGGATGGATTCCTGAACTGCTGGGGTATGTAGTAGTAGCGCGGGTCCTTGGCCAGCATCTCCTCTGCAGTGCTCACAGCTCCTTTCATTCCCTGAGGGCCGGCAGTCAGCACTATATCCGCACCCAGGGCTTTGAGGAGCTTTCTCCTCTCAATGCTCATCGTCTCGGGCATGACCAGGACCAGCTTGTAGCCCTTGGCAGCGCAGACGAAGGCCAGGGCAATTCCGGTGTTTCCGCTCGTAGGCTCCAGGATGATTGTATCATCTTTGATGTGCCCAGCTCTCTCTGCAGCCTCTATCATGGACACCCCTATGCGGTCCTTAACGCTGCTTAGCGGATTGAATGATTCCAGCTTCACGGCTACTGTTGCATCTAAGCCTTCCGTCACTCTATTCAGCCTGACTAAAGGCGTATTGCCAATGGTCTTGGTTAGATCTTCGTAGATCATTCCCATAAATTAACCTCTTTTTACGAACTGCGATGAGCCGACCTCTGGTGAGGCGGTTTTCAAAAACTGGCTAGGATGTTCTCTCAAGTCCTTGCCAGGCAGGTTGTCTTCAAGCTGGCTTTTCAAAAAGATAAACATCATTATAGAGGCAAATTTGACCAGCCATTAAGGTTTTTCTTTGGGCAAATGTTGCCTCTTTCTCAGATCTATATCCCTCACTAGATGACTTGAAACTCAAAACTGTCCAGGTTGGCAGCCTTAAATAGGAAAAGATCGATTTAAGTTAACCGCCCGCTATTGGTGGAAGCATAGCCACCTCATCACTATCATTCAGCTCTGTGCCCAGACCCTCCAGGATGTCTATGCTCTTCTTGTTCTTGGTCAGAGTGACATAGTCCCGTACATTCCCGGACTCGTCAAGGAGCGCCGATCTGAGCCGTTCGTTGGATGAAGTGAGCGTGTTCAGCAAATCCTTGATAGTCGAGCCCTCTTTCACCTCGACGTCTCGTTCCCTGCCCAGGATCTCCCTGAATGCTCCAAATGCCCTTATATGCACCATCATAGAATATTCTCCTATCAGACCTCATTATAATAAGATCATTCATAAGTGACCTGGAACGAGAGGCACTGGGATCATAGGTAGGCAGCCAACTCATATTGCTGGAGCATTGCTGAATAAAGCTTTGTCTTCAAGCAATATTTGCCGGAATAGCACCGGTTTATAATCCAACCATTCATAGGCTGAGTTGAATATGGCAGATGAGATTAGGATCGGTTATCTGACAACTCTTTACCATACAAGTCTAATTCTACGAGGATCCGGCAGGGTCGATGAAGATCTCGGCCTGAATACATCCTGGAAGAGGTTTCCCAACGGACCTTCAATGATCGAGGCATTTGAGAGAAGCGACCTAGACCTGGGATATATGGGCCTGCCTCCGGCGATGATAGGGATCTGTCATGGTCTGGATATAAGATGCGTGGCTGGGGGACATATGGAGGGCACGGTGCTTATAGGACCCAAAGGCTTCAATGCAGGAGGCGAGATGAGAGTGGTCCTGGCTCAGTTCAAGGGCAGGTGCATCGGGACGCCCAGGAGAGGGACCATCCATGATGTCATCTTGAGGAAGCTCCTGAGCGAGTCCGGCCTCAGCAGCATGGCTGAAGTGAGGAACTTCGACTATGCCGACTTCATAGTGGATGCCATGGCCGATGGAGAGATCGATGGCGGCTGCGGCACGCCTCCCCTGGCAGTGCTCGCAAGACGCCAGATTGGCGCTAAAATTTTAATCCCACCATCCCGGATGTGGCCGTTCAACCCCAGCTACGGCATCCTGGCTTCAGAAAGGCTGATCCAAGATCAAGGTCCGGACCTGGAGGGATTCATCAGGCTTCATGAGGAGGCCTGCAACCTCATAAGGGAACGGCCAAAGAAGGCGGCAGAGCTCGTTCACGAGGCCACGGGCATCATAGAGGAGGACTTTGCGCTGGAGGTCTTCGGGATATCTCCAAAGTACTGCGCCAGCCTTCCCGGCGAGTACATCAGGTCTTCAATGGCCTTTGTGCAAGTGCTCATGGATATGGGGTACATCACCAGGCCGCTGGATAAGGATGAGGTGTTCTATACCAGGGCAATAGAAAAGGTTCATCCTGCACAGGATCACTATGGCGATCCAGGAAAGCTGAGGCAGGTCCCGGGAGATCTTCACACATAGAAGTGAGCGATATGGGGTTCGATACATTTACCGATGAACAAATAGAGCGCTATTCCAGGCAGATAATACTGCCTGAGGTAGGCGGCAAGGGCCAGATGAAGCTCCTGAACTCGAAGGTGCTTGTAGTTGGCGCTGGCGGTCTTGGCTCTCCGACAATAGCCTATCTTGCAGCAGCCGGCGTTGGAACTCTGGGCATTATCGACAGCGACCTGGTTGAAATTTCCAACCTACAGAGACAGATCATACACGGTGACCATGTTGGTGCGCCTAAAGCCATATCGGCCAGGGATTTCATCAAGAGCCTCAATGATGATGTTCATGTCGTGGCAAGCGAGGAGCGTCTCAATTCCGATAATGCCAGGAATATCATCAAAGAGTACGACTTTATAGTCGATGGGAGCGATAACTTCCCCACCCGCTATTTAGTCAACGATGCCTGCGTCCTGGAGGGCAAGCCTTTCTCCCACGGCAGCATACTGATGTAC
>DATMZB010000527.1:0-2415 GCA_035560655.1 Methanotrichaceae archaeon
GAGGGACGCAATCCCATTCGATAATACATATGCTCATATTCTGATAAAAGTATCCTCAATGCTGGTAAGTATTTTACGTAATGAGTGGTTGTTACTATTATGATTAGGAGGGCAAAGAGATGAAGAGAGTTATTCTGATGCTTGCAGCCATGCTCTTGCTGGCATGCCCGGCAGCATATGCTGATGGAATGGTGGCCCGCGTGGGCCAGGTCGCGTCTATCCCTGCAGGGATGATCCCCTCACAGGGAGTTTATGTCGGCGGCTCTGGCGGGCCGAGTTATGGATCGATCATTGACTATGGCATGGCCAGGAGCGTCCAGAGCGAGTACCCCTACGGCGTGGCAGAGAAGGCGGACTCATTCTACACCAGTGACGCTGCAGCCTACTCCTGGGTCAGGGTGGGCCATCCCAGAGGGCCTCACCTGATAGAATGGAGGTGGCACTCGCCTGATGGGGGATTATTCTTCACTGAGTCCACTCAGATTGGAGATTATGCTGCGGCTCCAGAGGTGACCTACTCACACATACCCCTAAGAGGCTCTCAGGCAGGGGCCATGCCCGGGAACTGGAAGGTGGATGTCTACCAGGACGGCCAGATGGCGTACAACCAGCAGTTCCAGGTGGTAGTGCCTCAGGAGCAGTACCCGTCGTACGAGTCCTATCAATCTTACCAGTCGAGCATTTACCTCCCAGAACCTCCAGCAGGCTACAAGGCCATAGCGTCATATGGCGCAGACTGCTCTGTGCGCCCGCCGGGAACTTACTGCCTGGTCTTCACTGACTGCTACACCTACCTGGCACATGATATGGTGACAGATGGAGTCTGGAGCGAGGCAGGCACCTGGGCTGGAAGGATTATAGAGGTGATACACTGCGTCAAGGCAGATTATTACCACATCAAAGGAACGCCTTTCTTGAAGATAGTTCCAAAGCCTCCCTATGTGGAGGCTTACTCTCCTACTAAGCCGTGTGACTGCGATACACTCAGCAGCGCTGGAAAGTATGACGAGGCCGTAGAATGCTATGATACGGCCATCTCGGCCAGCCCAGGCGATGCCTGGATGTGGAACAACAAGGGCTTTGTCTTAAATCAGATGGGCAATTACCAGGAGGCCTATGATTGCCTGGACAAGGCAGTGCAGATGATGCCTGACAACCTGGCAGCCTGGAACAATAAGGGGTTGGCCCTGATGGGCATGGGAACGTATGAGGATGCGGCGGGATGCTTTGACCAGGCAGCAAGCTTGAGCCCGTACAATGCCGAAGCCTGGTACTATAAGAGCCTTGCCTTAGAGAAGATGCAGCGGCACTCAGAGGCAGGAGCGGCGATGGATAAGGCCAAGAGCCTGGGGTATAGCGCTTAGCAAAGATTTGAGTTTTTGGGGCAGGCCCTGTCTGGGAAAGGCGGGAGCTAGAGCCAGTCCGGCAGGCTTCCTCAGCTCATATGGTTCTATTTTGGGTCTTCAAGCCTTCTGTTAAACTGGCAGAATTAGAACTCCTGGAAAAAGGGTGTGCTGTCTCCGCAGGGCTGTCCTGCAGAGAGCTAAGCAGGTACATAGACGTATATCTACGACTTCGTTTGGGGTATGGTTATTGCGTACACCAGCCCAGAGATAATATCATAGATGGTGTATATCCTACATCTAACCAGTTCTGCATGCATTTTGAGTCAACAGTTACGCTCTCTGATCTGCCACCCTTAACAATGCCGCTGGGGTAAGTGGTCATGTCAGGCCTGGATGCCGTGGTTTGGGCAGGCATCTGTATGGCTAAAGTATTCAGCAGATTATTATCCAATTCATTGGTGAGCTTGCTCAGGATCTCGACCTTGGTCTTCCCGGCCGGAATGTTATAGCCGGCTATATCATTGCTGTCCTTCCAGTACTCCACCATGGTGACGTTCTGGTTGAGCTGCGGGTCCCAGTAGGACATGATTTCAGCAGTGTTTCCATCTATCATCCTCTTGGTCAGGGATGAATCTGTAATCTGTCCTGCCTGGGTCAAAGCCCTCAGAAGAAGGGCCTTCGTCCTGGTAGAGGCGAAGCCTGAGTATTGCGAATCATCATAGTTGGTTATGCCTATGGCAGCTACAGTTTGGTTATTTAGGATTATGTTAGTTTGGTATCTGGTAGAATCATTTCCCCTATCTGTGCTCACAGTGAATGTGGGCTCCATTGCAGTTTTCAGGTCGAAGTTGATGGTGTACGGGCCGGCATTTACTGTGCTGGGCATTGCCGAAGCTGATATAGCTAACATTAGCACCAAAACTGGTATGAGAAATAGCCTCATTAAGTCCCTCCGATTTAAATTTAGACCGCTGTGGTGAATATGCAGATATATAGCTATCTATAGACCTTAACTATTATTAGCAATCCCAGGGCGCTATTGATACACGGGGATGACGGGCCAATGCGG
>DATMZB010000528.1:0-4649 GCA_035560655.1 Methanotrichaceae archaeon
TATGGGAGGTGTTTGATTATGATTCCCTTTGCTGGACTTAGGCACGTGTCGCCCGGCGAAAATAGAAAGACTTTTGAGCTTCGTCTCAAGAGCATTATAGGACACAGGTACATCGACTACATACTTCTCGTCTCGGTTGCCCTCTGTTTTGGGGTGCTCCTTGTGGTCTCAGCCAAAGGCATATAGGAATCTCGATCTTCACTCCGGACATTGTGTCGGGATGCGTCGCTAATTCCAGACCTGAAGACTTATGATCTCTTATAATCAACTTTGCTTCCATCAACCTCTACTATGCCGTGCCAGAAGAAGCCTCAAGAGATTGAGCTCAAGCTTTATGCATTTTATTCAGCCGATTTGATGCCTTCCTTCCATACGGGCACACATACAGGCACATGCCGCACACTGCAGGACCGGCCTTCTCTTTCATCTCCTGGAAGTACCTCTCGCACTTGCGCGCGTCATATCTGGCCTCGCGTGGCTCGTCCTCTCTAAATGGCCTTCCTGTGAATGCGGACTTTGGACATATCTTCACGCATTCATCGCAGCCTGCGCATCTCTCTTCCATAGGCAGGCCTGTAGGCTTCAGAGGAGCGTTGGTCAGAACAGTTGTAAAGCGCACTCTGGGACCAGCCTCTGGAGTTATCAGCAGGCAGCTCTTTCCTATCCATCCAAGGCCTGCCAGGTGCGCTCCCATCTTATGAGAGAACGCGGCACAGATCCTCTCATCATCCACCCTCTCGGATGAGGGGATGGGCAGTGCCCTATAGCCTTCGTGCTGGATGATGCTTCCCAGGTGAGATGCGATGGTATCGAGCCTCTGGTTGATTATGTCATAGGCATGATGCCTGTAGCTAACAGCAACCGCTCTTTCCTCTCTCCTGGGAAGCTGGTCCACTATGGGATGGAGCAGGGCGATGCCTATGGATACGGCTATTGGGTATTCGGCTATCAGGGGCCCGCCCTGCTCCAGGATGGCCTTGTGGGCTTCAGTCAGATCCGCCACGCCAAAGAAATCAGCGCCCAATTCCAGGGCCGAGGTCCTCAGTCTATCCTCAAGCTGCAATGATTTTCCACCAGCGTCTCTGGATTGCATATACACTGATCTGCATCAATCTATATACAGCATAACATCCTTTCTTTTATGCATATGCCCCTACACCTAAACAAGCCCGGCCTGCGTGTACTTGGCATAGCCGAGAGCTTTGTTAGGTCCAGTCCAAAATCCAGGCTTGCAGGGGTGGTCATGAGGGGCGACTTAAGGATCGATGGCATCGCCCTTTCCAGCATAACAGTGTCTGGAGATGATGCCACCTCTGGCGTTCTGGATATCTGTCGTCAGCTCGACCGTGACGACATCAACGCCATCCTCCTCAGTGGTGCTGTGATAAGCTGGTTCAACATCATTGACATCCAGGAGGTCTTTGACCAGCTGAAAATCCCACTGGTGTGCCTGACATATGAGGAGTCTCCGGGCCTTGAGAAATACATCAGGGAGTACTTTCCAGAGCCTGATCATAAGCTCAGCCTTTACCACAGCCTCGGCGAGCGTGAGCTGATAACACTCAAGACAGAGCATTCAGTCTACGTCAGAGCTCTTGGCATGGACGCCTTTGAGGCCAGAGTGCTCCTCAACAAGTTCACCCTGGATGGCAGGATACCCGAGCCATTAAGGGTAGCCAGGCTGACTGCCAGGGCGGCGCTCCATTCTGATCTGGGCCGGGTGTGCTGAGGTATACTATGCTCTCCCATATTAGCATTTGAGCAATTGATGATTGAGCATCAATATAAAAATTATAGAGACAGATAATACTGATGTGACGAGGCACTCCCTGTTCTCCCGCAAGCCCATCTCTCAGGCCGTGGAAGAGGGGGGGCTGCCAGGGGGCGCCCTTCACCGTGCTTTAGGCCTGACCGACCTTATGGCACTCGGCATCGGAGCAATAATAGGCACAGGCATCTTCGTTCTCTCAGGCGTCGGTGCCAGGGAGGCAGGCCCGGCCGTCATAATATCCTTCCTTCTCTCAGGTTTCGCCTCCGCCCTTGCCGCACTGTGCTATGCAGAGCTGGCGGCAATGATACCTCAGGCCGGCAGTGCCTACACATACTCCTATGTAGCCTTGGGAGAGCTTGCAGCATGGATAATAGGCTGGGACCTGATGCTCGAGTATATCATTGGCGCCAGCACAGTTGCCAGCGGCTGGTCGGGATATGTGGTGGCACTTCTGCACAGCGTGGGCATATCGCTTCCGGCTCAGCTCACGAGCGACCCTTTCAGCGGAGGGCTGATAGATCTTCCAGCGCTGCTGATAGTGGCGCTGATCACCACATTGGTGCTGGTGGGCATCCGTGAAGGCACCCGCTTCACCAAGGTCCTGGTCGTGATCAAGTTGGCCGTTGTGCTGACGGTCATAGGCGTGGGCTATTTTTACCTGGACCCCTCGAACTGGCAGCCGTTCATTCCCTACGGCCCGTTCAGCATAGTCAGTGCCGCTGCAGTGATCTTCTTTGCCTATGTGGGTTTCGATGTGGTGTCAACCATCGCCGAGGAGGCCAGAGATCCAAGCCGCGACCTGCCTGCGGGAATTATTGGATCTCTCATCATCTGCACAGTGCTGTACGTGGCAGTGGGAGCAGTCCTGACAGGAATGGTGCCCTATACCCAGGTCGATCTCTCCAGCCCCATAGCCTCGGCCTTTGATAGGGCCGGGTTGAAGCTGGTATCAGCCCTGGTCTCTACAGGGGTAATAGTTGGCCTGACCAGCGTCATGGCCGCCCTGATGATCGGTCAGCCAAGGATCTTTATGGCAATGGCCAGAGACGGTCTGCTGCCAGCCTGGGCTGCCAGGGTCAGCCCCAGGTTTCACACTCCAGTATACACAACGCTGATAACCGGGACTGTGGTGGCCCTGGCCGCAGCCCTGGCTCCAATAGAGAAGCTGGCCCACATGACAAGCATTGGTACTCTTTTGGCCTTCGTCCTGGTCTGCGCCGGGGTGCTTGTGCTGCGCCGTCAGGAGCCAGACCTGCCAAGACCTTTTCGCTGTCCGGGAGTGCCATTTGTTCCAGCCCTGGGCATCATAATCTGCTTTGGACTGATGCTCGGCCTGCCCTTGGAGACATGGCTTCGCCTCATAATCTGGATGGCTTTAGGGCTGGCGATATACTTCACTTACAGCCGGAAACACAGCAAGCTCAAGACTTGAGGAAATTAGGTAGGGCTTATCATCCCAATGTGGATTGGGTGCCCGCCCATACAGTTGGTGATCGCTGTACCTGCGATCAGGAACATGTCTCATTAGGCTGTTTTTCTATCTCCATCGATTTTACCAAGGCATATAGCGCTTCATTTACAGGCACATGCAGTCCATGTTTTTTCGCCATATTCACTACATAGCCATTTATGGAATCTATCTCAGTCCTCTTTCCTTTGAGCACGTCCTGAAGCATGCTTGAAATATTCTCGGAGTTGATGGAGACGATGGAGCGCACGAGCTTGAGGACGCTCTCTTTATCTGCAGGATATCCCTCTTTCTCTGCAACGCTCACACATTCCTCAATTACTTCTTCTACCGTCTTCTTGAGACGCTCAGAGATGACTACCTCGTTTTTCATCCTCGTCAGAGCAGTTATTGGATTGTTTGCAGCGTTGATGAAGAGCTTGTTCCACTGCTGTCCCTTAAAATCCGGCGAGAACTCTATCTCAAGACCTTTCTCCTCAAACCTCGCCCTCAGGAACACCTGGATCTGCTGCGGAATTCTGCTCTCAAATATGGTCTTTCCCCATCCTTTGAGCTCAATTTGGCCATCCTCGAAGAATTTAGCGCCTATTGAGGTGATCCCCTCATAGACATCTTCCGAAGAAGGATCGAACTTCTCCTTGTTGCCCATGCCGTTCATCAAGAGACAGAACCTTGCATTCTTAAGCGACTTAACCAATGCCCCTGATCTCAGGATCTCATCTCGAACCCCGGAGAGAGAGTATGTTTTAACGCAAATGATAACCAGGTCAGGACGGAAGTTCGATTCGTCCAGCTCATCAAGGCTAGAGAAGCAGTACCTAAATGGAAGCGTGATCTGCTTACCTGGAATGTTTATCTTCAGGCCAGCCTCTCTAATCCTTTGGATATGGCCCTTTCTGCCCAGAAGGGCAACATTCTCAACTGGACTAGTACCCAATTCAGAGAGAAGATAGCCCACAAAGGAACCTATCGCCCCAGCACCGTAGATCAAGACGTCGGCCATACATTCAATTTCCTGCTTATTCTCGCAGGAAAAGATAGAATGTGGGGTCATTTGAACCTATCCGATGGGGTTGTATATCATCCTTCAGGCGCAATTCTCAATGTACTTCATGATATCAGGCATATGCAAACCTGATACCCTTGTACTTTTGCCCTAGCACTGGCCTATATGCGCAAGCCTTCTCCGCGGACGCGCTTTAGGGAGTACGGCGCCAGACGCCCAGGTTGTTAATGCCTTGCCCAGAAAGTCATGGCTGCTCTTCTCATATTCGTATTCTCAATCTGAATCTTAAGGGTGGGTCACCGGCGGATGCATTTTAGGGCTGCAGTCAAGGGCTGCAGCCCTGGGCATATAGCATAATTAAAAAATCGATGGCCATTGCAGTTAAGATAATTTGTTCACTAATG
>DATMZB010000529.1:0-2943 GCA_035560655.1 Methanotrichaceae archaeon
GATGAGCACAGGAGCTGTCTGCCTGGCGTAGTTGCAGACCCAGCGGCCATTGAGCGGCAATCCAGAAACATAAGATGAAACGCCTCTAGCCTTCGTGGCTCAGGCAGATTTGGAAGATGAAAAGGTGAAAGAAATGAAGACTGAGTACCTCACGGGACCAATGCAACAATACGAGAAATGGGCTGAGGAATCAATTGTTAGAAACAAGCCAAAGTATCAGCGACCATATGGGATCAAACGTCCTGACAGCACTAATATCATGGCCGTAGCAACTGGTGTCTTTATAATTCTGGTTGCTGCTGCACATATATTGTAAATGAGAGTGTGGTGAAGAAATCAGGCGCCTCTTTCAATCGATGATATGAGCTCGGAGAATGAAGATCATAAAGCCATAGGCACCTTTAAAAGCTCGTTGCCGAATTGAAGAGTGTGCCTGCCCCTCCATTTGACGGTGACTCATAGATCTTTTTAAAGCCTTCTTTGAGCATATCTATCTACTATCCATCTAATGTCTTAATGTATCTGGCATTTGGTGAAGCCTTTTTGTATGGCTCGATATTCTTATTGCCTTATAAATCTCCATAGACCAGAGGACCGTCGTGGCAATCAATAGCAGCATAATCCTGTGCTCTAATGAGACCGGATGGATTTCAAGAGCTCCTGAGAGCCAAGGCACGTACATCGCGCCTATATGTATCACCTGGGCAGCCAGAGTTCCAAAGAGCAGAAATGGGTTTCTGATGGGATTCTGGCGAAAGGCTGACTGAAGCTCAGAGCGGCTGTTGAATACCTGGACATTCTCGAAGAACACCATTAGGAGGAGGATGCTGTTTCTGGCCTCCTCCAAGCTCCATCCGCTGGCCATGAGCCAGTAATACAGGAGGAATGACAGTCCGCCCATAATCAGGGCTGAGATCAGGACTCGCTCAACCATTATCCTGTTGAAGATGGGCTCCTTTGCAGGTCTGGGCTTGCGCTTCATCTCATCCCCCTCAGCAGGCTCAAATGCCAGAGCCTTGTCCTGGACGCCATTGGTCACCAGGTTGAGCCAGAGGAGCTGAACCGCAATCAAAGGCAAAGGCAAATTCGCAAAGAGCGCCAGCAAGAACAGGACTATCTCTGCAGCGCCTGTAGAGATCAGGAGGAATATAACCTTTCGAACATTGCTGTATACTATGCGGCCTTCCTCAACGCCCGATACGATGGAGGCAAAGTTGTCATCAGTGATTATGAGCTCTGCGCTCTCCCGGGCGATATCCGTCCCTCCTTTGCCCATAGCTATGCCGACATGTGCGGCCTTCAATGCAGGCGCATCATTTGCGCCGTCTCCAGTGACGGCTACTATGTGCCCCAGGCGAACCAGTGAACCGACAATCTGCAGCTTTTGCCTGGGCTCAACCCTGGCAAATACCCGGCCCTCAGAGACCAGTGCATCAATATCTTCCGGGCCTCCCTGCTCAGCCTTGCGAAGATCGGACCCGGTGATCACCTGATCTATGCTCTTTGCCATCCCAAGGTCACGGGCAATGGCCAGAGCGGTGATTGGATGGTCTCCTGTGACCATGGCGACCTGAATGCCTGCCTTCCTGCAGGACTCCACAGCGTCCCTGGCTTCAGGGCGGAGAGGATCTATCATCCCCACAAGTCCAAGGAAGGTGAGGCCCTTGAGATGCTCTTCAGAGAATGCTTCATCAGGATTGAGGACCGGTCTCCCGCAGGCCACAGCCAGGATGCGGTAGCCAGCACCCGCCAGTGCTTCTGCCTGCTCTTCTACAAGGTTGCTATCTATTGGCAGGTCTCCGTCTGGAGTGGCCATACTGCTGCACATCTTCAGGAGCCTCTCAGGAGCGCCCTTGACGGAGGCATACAGCTCATCCCCAGCTCGCCCGGCTCTGCTGTTCAGTGTGGCTGCAAACTGGCGCTCAGACTCAAAAGGAATCTGAGATACCACTGGATGGTCCACCAGCGCCTCAGGCCTGGTGATGCCCGCCTTATGGGCCATGACCAGCAGGGCCACATCCACGGTATCGCCGTGATGGGCCCAATGGCCATCACGCTTGCCGAGAAATCCTTCGTTGTCCAGGACGCAGGCTAAAGAGAGCCTTTTTAGTATTGATCTTTCAGCCTCGGTTGGATCGCCATGAGCAGTTACTATCCTGCCCTCTGGAACCATTCCCTCGCCTGTCACCTCCCAGGGCTCCTGACCAGGAATGGCTATGCGCTTCACAGTGAGCTGGTTCATGGTGAGGGTGCCGGTCTTATCTGAGGCTATGAAGCTGCAGGACCCAAGAGACTCAACTGCCACCAGTCGCCGTATTATTACATTGCGCCTGGCCATGCGCCTCATGCCTATGGCCAGGGCCACTGTGAGGGTCACAGGCAAACCTTCTGGAATGGCAGAGACCGCCAGGGCCACGGACTCAAGGAAGATCTCGTGGAGGGGCATATTCCTGTACAGCTCCACTGCAAATACGAAGACTGATGCAGCGGCCACGGCCACTGTGATCTTTTTGGTGAAGAGCTTCATGCGTGAAAGCAGCGGCGGGATTGCTTCATCCTTTTTTAGAAGCGACTTTGCCAGGCTGCCAACCTCCGTGGAGATTCCAGTGGCGACCACTATGCCGCTGCCGCGGCCGCGGGTTGCTATGGTGCCTGCAAATGCCATGTTTGTCCTGTCTGCCAGGTCTGTTTTTTCATTCAGAACTGCAGACGAGTCTTTGCTCACAGGCATAGACTCACCAGTGAGAAGAGATTCGTCTATCACCAGGTTCTGGTCTGAGATCAACCTGAGGTCCGCCGGAACCTTGCTCCCCTCCTCCAGAAGCACCAGGTCGCCTGGCACCAGATCCTGTGCATCTATCTCGAGCCCATCTCCATCACGGATCACCTGAGTCCTGGTCCTGACCATATTTTGAAGAGCATCAGCGCTGCGCTGTGCCGAGT
>DATMZB010000530.1:0-8850 GCA_035560655.1 Methanotrichaceae archaeon
GTGGTCCTCAAGGACTGCTCTGCCCCGGCCAGACGTAACGAGATTTATGAATCCATAGGCCAGCTCAGGCTCTTTCGACTCCTTCAGTGCCCCAATTGAGTAATCTGACCTGACATTATACTTCTCTGGAATCTCTATCACAGTCACCTTCTCCGCATACTCAGGGCTGATCTCGGACTTGTGGACGAATGCAGCATCCGCCTCGCCCAGGGCCACTTTGGATACTATGAAGTTGATGTTGGTCTCATTGGAGATCACATTGGATAGGACCCGCTCCTTGTACTCCGGTCCATAAGCCGGATCTGTTGCCAGCTTACCCAGGATCTGCATTGTGATCTCGGTTATTGGCAGATCTTTGGTTCCCATGACTATCTTCACGCCGGGCCTTGCCAGATCAGAGAGGTTCTGCACCCGCCCAGGGTTGTCCCTGGGAACTATGACCTCCTGCCAGTTCCTGGCAAAGACCGATATGCTGCTGTTGTTCAGGTAGCCTTCAGATGCCAATGCATCCGTATGCTTCTTGGACCCGGATACAAGGACATCTGCATAGGCACCGTTCTCTATCTGGGTGCGCAGAACCTGAACCCCATCGAAGTTGAATACGACGCCAGCGCCAGACTCGTTCTCATATATCTGCCCTATCTCAGTGAATGCATCCTTGAGGCCTGCCGCACAGAACACAGTCAGCTCTTTTGGCTGGTCAGCGCCCAGGCCTGGCACGGTAGCCAGGATCAGGACTGCCAGCACTGCAGCGAGCACATGCCGATCTGCCAAAACCATCACCCTCCATTACACCATCTAGTAAGCGTAAATGCTTACAGTTTAACCTTAAATTGAGCATCTATGTTAACATTATTAACCTTTGCGCTCGATTTTTGAGTCAGCAATCAGACCTCGATTGCGAAGACCGCCCAGTCGAGCTGCTTTATTGCGCCCCCACAGGTCGAATGACATCTTCATCAGGCCGTACTTGCGGTAGAGGAGCTGGCTTACCTGGACAGATTTCATCCCGTCCACCAGCCTGGCATTCCCCTCTATGGTCACGCCTTTGGGATGACCCAGTGGGTCTGAGGGAGCAAACCTGACATGGGGGTTGTTTCGCATGCGCTTGACCTTGCCGCTGTTGGCGTAGGACCTCACGTATATGACCTGGCCGTCATCGACGAACCACACGGGAGTGGCCACAGACTGGCCGCTTCTCTTGAAGGTCTCCAGCCTCATGTACTCCATGTTCAAAAATTGATCCAGCTTTGGATTGGTCACCATTATCGTTGCTTCCTTTAATGCTGATGATAGCTTCCGCTATTCTGATGATAGCTAGCCCCTATCTCAAATGAACAGTACAGTGGACCGGCCTTACCTGCTATCCATCAGGGTGTTGGCCACCAGATCCAGGAGTCGCATGGCACCCTCGTACCCCACCACAAGCTGCCTTGATGCCCCAAACCTGTCGTGGTTTGGAAGCCCGACCCTGATCAGGGGTACCTTCTCAGCCCGGGAGATCTGCCTCCCTGTTGAGGGTCCGATCATGAGCTCAATTCCAAGCCCGGCCATCTCCCTCTGTATATCAGAGAAGTCCACGCCGTAAAGCGCCCTGGCTCCAGGGCTGATCCTGCCTGCTTCCTTTGCAAAGGCAGTGCTGTTTAAGCCCGTGGCCATCAGGCATATGTCCATCCCCACTTCAGAGAGCAGCCTTGATATGCCCAGCACCAGCTCAGAGTCTCCATAGACCGCCACCCTGACATTGGCCAGGAGCTTGTGGACATCAACCATTGCATCCAGCAGCCGTCCCCTCTCAGTCTCGTACCTCTCAGGCATACTCAGCCCTGTTGCCTCCTCAAGCTTCGAGGCCATAAGGTCAGTATGCTCCAGGCCGATTGGAAGTGGCAGGGCCGTGTGAGGAATCGAAAACCGCTCCTCCAGCCACTCGCCCGCCTCGGGCTTGAGTATGCTGCCTCCAATGGTAATTGTCGCCTTGGAGCCGGCCATCTCCCTGATCTGGCTCACATGAGTCCCTCCAGGGGCGATCTTGGGAAAGTCTGCAGCCAGGGGAGCATCAAATGTCTCAGATATATCCGGCATAAGTATGCAGTCGCATCCAAAGCGTTCCAGCATATCCTTTATGTAGCGCACATCTGCAGGCGAGATCACAGACCCGATTATCAGGTTTAGCCTGCCGTTGGGCTTTGTATCTGATGCCAGTGCCTGAACTATGGATTTGAGAGCCTCGGAGTAGCCCTGCTCATGAGAGCCTGCATAGCTTGGAGTTGAGACCGAGATGATCGGCAGGTCTCTGGCCATAGGCTCCTCCTGCTGGAACTCCCTGACTATTGACCAGACGTCATCGCCAATCGTCTCTGCAAGGCAGGTGGTGGCAACGCCTATGACCTTTGGGCTGTAGCCGTGGATCACGTTCTTTAAGCCCTGTTTCAGGTTGGCAGCGCCACCATAGACCGCGCCCTTCTCGCTCAAGGCTGATGAGGCTATATCTATGGGCTCGCGGAAGTGGTGGGCCAGGTACAGGCGCATATAGGTGCTGCACCCCTGCGAGCCGTGAAAGAACGGCATGCCGCCCTCGATCCCCCTGAAGGCCAGCACCATGCCCATGGGCATGCACATCGAGCAGGGGTTAACCGTCGCATAGCTCTTCGACACTGACATTGCCTCCCGTGCTTGCGTTCTCGCATCTTCCTTCCACCGGCATCCCTGCAGAGCGGCTCGACCCCGGCCTTCTTTCCCGGGACAGCCTCCATACAGGGCTGTTGATGGTGGTATCTACCTCTCTTGCGAAGTTCGCCATCCCATTATACCCTTCAAACGTGGTGGTGCGGTCGTGGTTGAAGTCGCAAAAGGCAATCCCGAGCTTGTAAGCCAGGAACCTCTCTTTGACACCTGCCACAAGCAGGTCTGCCTTCTGTGTGACCAGCAGCTCCTTTAGCTCAAGGGGGTTGGCATCATCTATTATGACCGTCCCATCCCTGACCAGGTAGCTTATCTTCTGGTAGTCGTCCCTGTCGCCGGTCTGGGTGCCTATTATCACCACCTCCATTCCAAGCTCCCTGAAGGCCTTGACAAGAGAGACCGCCTTGGCGGCTCCTCCCATGTAGATGGCAGCCAACCGTCCGGCCACCCTGGACCTGTGGTGCTCTATCTGGGGCGCGATCCTGGCGACCTCCCGGCTGATGATCGCCTCTGCCCTTGAGGTTATCTCTGGATCTTTGAAGAACCCGGCCGCGATCCTGAGAGCCGAGGACATATCCTCTACTCCAAAGAAGCTTATCCTCTGGTATGGTATTCCATACCTCTCTTCCATCTTCTTTGCGAGGAACGTCATGGACCCGCTGCACTGGACCAGGTTCAGCCTGGCCTGACTGGCCTTTTGGATCTCTGAGACCCTTGAGTCGCCTGTGAGCGATGCCACGACCTCTATGCCCATCTCCTCGAAGTAGGGCCTGACAGACCAGAGGTCTCCGGCCACGTTGTACTCGCCAAGCAGGTTGATTGTGCACGGGCTCTTGATTGGAGCATCGCCTGAACCGGATACCTTACGAGAATCAGGGACCGCGCCGGACTCTATGAGCTCCATCAGCGCGTTACAGGCTGCCTTGTAGCCTTCTTTCTTGTTGCCCTTGAACCCCTCAGACCTGACAGGTATTACCGGGATCTTCAGCTCCTCGGATGCCCTCCTGCAGACCATCCCCAGGTCGTCTCCAATGACGCCCACAATGCACGTGGAGTAGACGAATATGGCAGGAGGGTGGTACCTGGCCGCCAGCTCTCTCAATGCCAGGGCCAGCTTCTTCTCGCCGCCAAAGATCACATCTATCTCCTTCATGTCAGTGGAGAAGCTGCTCTTGTACAGGTCCGGGCCCGATGTGCTGCTGCCCCTGATGTCCCATGTGTAGCTGGCACAGCCTATCGGCCCGTGGACGAGGTGCAGGGCATCAGTCACCGGGTTTAGGACAACTCTGGCCCCGGAGTAGACGCAGGCCCTCTGGCTGACTGCACCTGCAAGGCTATCGTTGCTGCATGCCAGTTGATGATCCAGGTCCCCATCCTTCTGGCGGATGTGTCCCTCCCTGCCCTCGAATATCTTGACCAAGGCCATTCAAAGCACCATCTCGAAGTTGGTATCGTCAGAGTCCCTGTCCCTTCTCTCCAGGAACG
Source organism: Methanotrichaceae archaeon (assembly GCA_035560655.1). Lineage (GTDB taxonomy): Archaea > Halobacteriota > Methanosarcinia > Methanotrichales > Methanotrichaceae > DATMZB01. The sequence continues at coordinate 4,168 of DATMZB010000530.1, forward strand.
CGTTTCCTATCATCTCAACAAGCCTGGCGGCTCCTGCATAGCCCACTATTGGGAAGTAGTGCAGGTTTGCTCTATCAGTGATCGGGAACCCGACCCTGACCAGAGGTATGTCCTCGGCTCTGGCGATCAGCTTGCCATATGTGTTGCCAATCAGCATGTCCACTGGATGGTTCTTGATCTTCTGGTGCAAATGGAATAAATCACCAGGGATTGCCTCGCAGTCCGGTGCCACCTTCTTCACCTCATCAGCGAAGATCTTGTCAGGCGTGCCGGTCAGCGCAAATACCGGGTTCATTCCCATCTCCACTGCCATTGCCAGAAGTCCAATGACCGTGTCCGGGTCTCCAAAGACCGCAAGGCTCTTGGCATGGAAATGGATGTGGGCGTCTGTCATCATGTCCACAAGCCGGCCGCGCTCGTACTCTATCTCCTCTGGCACTGGAACGTCCATAATTTTAGAGACGTTCATCACCAGCTCGTCAGTGTTTCTGATGCCTATGGGCATGGGGCCTATGACTGCAGGTATCCCGAACTTGCCCTTGAGCACCACTGCTCCGGATGCTCCTGCAGTCCTGCCCAATGCAATTGTGGCCCTGGAGTTTCCAGCATCCACCAGGTCCGGGATCTTCGTACCTCCAGGCGGGTAGAGACCGCCCGATTCCGGGGTGAGGGGGGCGTCAAAGACGTCAGTGGTATCAGGGAAGACGATATGGGGGACTCCCATAACCGTCAGGATCCTCTTGATCTCACGGATGTCTCCGGGGTCCACAAAGCCCGGTATTATATTTAATTTGCCATTTGGCTTGGACTTTCTCGGGAATGTCTGGGCAAGGGCCTTGACTGCGTTGTCGTAACCCGTTATGTGCGAGCCCACATAGCTTGGAGTGCTTGCTATGACCACCCTGACCTTCGGATCGAAGAACTCCTCTTCCTTGATCTCCTCCATGAACGATGAGACATCATCTCCTATGGTCTCTGATGAGCAGGTGGTGTTGATCGCCAGCACATCGGGGTGGTAGATGTTGATGACGTTGTCCACGGCCTCCTTCAGGTTGTTCCTGCCTCCAAAGACCACAGAGTCCTCAGTGAATGACGATGTGGCAGCAAGCGTGGGCTCCCGGTAGTGCCTGGCCAGCACCATGCGCAGGTACGAGGAGCAGCCCTGGGAGCCGTGGGTGATCGGCATGCAGTTGTGGATGCCTTTGTATGCCATGATGGCGCCTATGGGCTGGCAGATCTTGGCCGGGTTTATGACCAGGGTCTCGCGTTTCGATATCTCTTGGGGTGTATAGTCAAGCATTTGTATCCTGCCTCCATGGCGGCGTTATGAACTTCCAGGTCGGGCTGTTCACTGACATATCTATATCCCGGGCGAAGTTCACGAAGCCCTCAAAGCCAGTGTACGGCCCGCTGTAGTCGTATGAGTGCATCTGCCTTGAGGGGATGTGCATCTTCTGGAAGACGTACTTGTCCTTGATCCCGGAGCAGAAGAGGTCTACTCCCAGGTCTTTGACAAGGCGCTCGCACTCATGATGGCTGTAGTCGTCGATCATGACCTGCCCGTCCTTCATATGCGGCAATAGACCCTCATAATCCATCAGCCTTGGAATCTTCTCTTTCTTCTTAGAGATCTCCTCATTATCATATGGCGATACAACGCTGGGATCGCGCTGGTAGTGGATGTCCTCCAGCACCTTTGAGCGTCCGGAGTGGACGATGGTCGAGAGCACCTTCCTGCCCTCGTAGTCGTCTCTGTGAGCAAACTCATATCCTGCAACGACCACGTCCATGCCCAGAGTCTCGAACATGTTGCGGACGTGGTGGGCCCTTGAGCCGCCTACAAGGATCATGACCCTCTTTCCTTCCAGCCTCTTTTTGTACATGTTAATCACAGGCTGGATTCTTTCCATCTCCTCCGCTATCACTGCCTCAGTCCTTTTGGTCAGATCAGGGTCATCAAAGAATGCTGCCATATCCCTCAGAGTCTTGATAGTATCTTCCACGCCCAGGTAGTTCACCTTCAGCCAGGGTATGCCGTACTTCTCCTCCATCATGCGGTTGGTGTAGTTTATTGACCTGTGACAGAGCAGGATGTTCAGCTTGGCCCTGTGGGCCTTTGCAATGTCATGGAAGCTGGCGTCGCCAGTGAACGGGCTGACAATCCTGTAGCCGACCCTCTCCAGGAGGTCTTTGACCACCCAGTAGTCTCCGCCTATGTTGTACTCGCCAAAGACGTTTACATCGAAGGGTCCAGGATCGTCCAGCTCCTCTGTGCCCACGAGGTGCTCCATCAGGGCATTTGATGCGATGTGGTGGCCTGCAGACTGGCTGACCCCGCGGTAGCCCTCGCACCGCACTGGGATCACCTTGATCCTCAGGTCCTCCTCGGCCTTCTTGCACACCGATTCTATGTCATCGCCTATAAGCCCAATCGGGCATGTGCAGAAGACCGATATGCACTCAGGCTTGAAGATCGAGTAGGCCTCTCTGATGGCGGAAGCGAGCTTCTTCTCTGCTCCAAAGACGATATCCGTCTCCTTGACGTCAGTGGATAGACAGTAGCCTGCAAAGCAGTCCCTGCCGTCCTCCTGGCTCATGAGGTTTCGGCGCGTGCCCCATGTGAAGTAGGCGCAGCCTATGGGGCCGTGGGTGATGTGCAGTATGTCCTTGACGGGGCCAAAGACCACTCCCTTTGAGCCGGCATAGGCGCAGCCGCGGTTGGTCAGTATGCCCGGGACGGTCCTCTCATTGGCCTCGATCTTCTGCTCGACCTCGCAGGCATCTTTGACCACCACGTGCTTCTTCCTGATATCGCCGGTCTTCTTTGGGAGGCCCTTAAGCATCTCTGTAACGACTTGTCGGCTGCTCTCTACAGTTACCGGCTCTCTCTCAGCTCCGCTCATGAAATTGCCTCGTTGCCTCTCTCCCCGGTCCTGATCCTGATTGACTCAACGATAGGACAGACGAAGATTCTGCCATCACCGAAGTTGCCGGTCCTGTTCACCTTGGTGATCACTGCGACCACGGCTGGCACGAACTCGTCTTCAACCATAATTGAGATCATCCTCTTTGGGATGTACTTCATGCTCCTCTGCTCGGATCCCTCAATCTTGGAAGGATGCGGGATCTGCAGACCTTTCTGCTTCCCGCGTCCAGAGACCTTGTAGGCTGTGATGGACGGGATGCCGATGACATCTAAAGCGTCTTTTGTGGCCTCCATCCGGTTCATCTGGATGATGGCCATGACTTCCTTCATCAAAGCCCCCTGGCCCCGGTCCTGATTGTGTAGGCCTCGTCCACTGGCGTGACGAATATTTTTCCATCTCCAATGTTTCCAGTCCTTGCGCTCTCCTCTATGATCTTGACTACGGGCTCTAGCTTGTCGTCGTCCACGACCATCATAAGCATGGACTTTGGCAGGTTGTCATAGACCACGTTTCCGACCTTGATACCCTTCTGCTTGCCCCTGCCAAAGACATCCATCCTCGTGAGAGCCACAAATCCGCCGGCCTCGAGGTCGTCTGCAACCTTATCAACGACCTCCGGCCTGATGACCGCCCGGATCATCTTCATTCCACTACACCCCATTCCATCATGACCTGCTCGAGCTCCTCGTACTCCATGGGCTTTGGTATCACGAACTTCTCGTTTTCATCCACGGCCTTTGCCAGTGCCAGGTAGGCCTTGGCCTGGTCTGAGTCAGGAGCGTACTGGACCACTGTCTGCTTGTGGATCTCTGACTGGTGGACCACGTTGTCACGGGGCACGAACTGGATCATCTGGCTGCCGAGCTTCTCAGCGAAGTGGGAGACCAGCTCCTTCTCATGATCGACCTTCCTCGAGTTGCAGATGATCCCTCCAAGGCGGGTTCCTCCAGACTCGGCGAACTTCTGGATGCCCTTGCAGATGTTGTTGGCTGCATAGAGAGCCATCATCTCGCCTGAGGCGACGATGTAGATCTCCTTGGCCTTTCCCTCTCTGATGGGCATGGCAAACCCGCCGCAGACGACATCGCCTAGTACGTCGTAGAAGACGTAGTCCAGGTCGTCCGTGTATGCGCCCAGGTTCTCAAGCAGGCCAATGGATGTGATGATTCCGCGGCCGGCACAGCCGACACCAGGCTCTGGCCCTCCGGACTCGACGCACTTGATGCCGCCAAAGCCGGTCTTCATCACATCATCGAGGTTCACATCACCCTCTTTTCTCAGTGTATCTAGGACTGAGGGCTGCTTCCTGCCGTTCATGAGGAACTTTACCGAGTCTGCCTTTGGATCACATCCTATCTGCATGATCTTCTTGCCCATTGTGGACAGAGCTGCAGTGAGATTCTGGGTAGTGGTCGACTTGCCTATTCCGCCCTTTCCGTAAATGGCTACCTGCCTCATTTTTTTCATCCCATTTTATATAGACTAAACTCGGGTCTCTTCAGTCGCTCAACTCAACCGCTCAACTTGACTCCCATTTGCTGCCTAATGTCCTGGGCCAGAACGGTTCACTGCGCCAGTGAACACCCGACCGCGGAATCTCCGCCGGTCAGCTCATCCTGGGACGATGGCGGCCTCAGAGGCGCCGGTCCCTTGGGAAGTCCTGCCTTGAAGTCCCAGCCAGCATAGGCCAGCCAGCTATTGGAGGTCTGCACCGGCGGTCTGCAGCCGGCATAGATTGCTGCCTGTTGCACCTATT
>DATMZB010000531.1:0-3583 GCA_035560655.1 Methanotrichaceae archaeon
CACTGAAGCAGGTCCTGAGGTCCAGGCGCCGTGATACCGGGCCCATAGCTGCGGACCAGAGGCTGGGACGAAGGTCAGGGCCATGGATTTAGTTTCCATGCTATTGCTGCCAGCATAGCTGCCGGCATACGATATGCCAACAGATGATCCGCCTTCAGTCATGAGTCCGCTGACGGCCTGCAACCCGCCTGCCGCAGAGACCTCTTGCTGAGATAAGGATTTGCCTTCGGATAGATAGGTAAGTGGCTGCACTACATCAGCCTGGGGAGCCGATACAGGCTGAGATATGGAGGGGCCTGATGACGGATGGTCGGCGCTGGAATCCCCATAAGGAGACAGATTATGATCATCTGCTGAAGGGATGCTGCCAGGGAATGGGCTGTCTGGAGCAGGATAATCTCCTGTAGGGTATTCACCGTATTCTCCAGCGGGATATCCATCCGTATGATGTTCATCCACAGGATATCCGCCCATGTGGTATTCGCCCCAGTCAGGGCCGCCCGTATATCCGTCAGGCGCAGGAATTTCAGGGTACGATCCATCGGTCGCTGGAGGCATGGCTGCGCATATTCCAATCACGAGCCAGGCCGTCAGGGCCAGTATGGGCACGGTTGCCTTCATCATTATTGTCTCATCTCCTCGCTATGCCAGCCTCGCATGGGCACACTTAGATGCCGGACAGATGCCGGACTCAAAGCCCGACATTTCTGCAGATGCCACTGCTGGTCTGGAACAGAGCTCATTTTAGGGCTTCAGCCTGCATTTTGAGTATATTATATCATTGATTGTTTCAAGCTGGAATTGTATTCTATCCGTTTGCCCTTGAATGTAAACTCAATCTTCGATAATTTAAGATTAGTTTTCATCTGAGGGCAACATAATCTCCATCTGATACAGGCGAATCTTACTAGAGCCCTATATTTTCCAGAGAAGGGTGCTGATATGAGCCCGATTTCACATGAATAAGCCTGTGCAATCATTTTCCGGACAGATGGCGGGCGCTCTTGCAGAAAGATCGATTGAGTTGATGGAGCACTCTAGGATTAAAGCGCGAGACTGAGGATTCTTGCCTACTCGCTGTCATCCAATGCTCAGCTCTTGGTTTTGCTAAAGTCTGCATATGAACCGATGGTTCTTGACAGTATAGCTTCACGATCTTCTCACAGGGGCTATCCGTATATTAGGAACAAAAATCGTCTTTTGGGGCAAATACTAATGGTTGGGCTGCCACTCAGGCCGTGGCGGGCCCCCCTGACCCCGCGGCCGCGGGGGACATTTATGATTATAGGCAAGCTCTGGCCAGGAGCTGTTCTAGGGAAGATAGCATGCCCCTGGTACTTCAACGATAACGGATACCCGCGAATCTGATCCCATCATACTCTTGCCCTAGCTCTGGCCTAGATGTATGAGTGTTCCCCGCGGACGCGGGGTCAGGGGGGCCGTCGGCCTTGAGACACCCAGTAGTTAGTGCTTGCCCCAGAAAGCTATGATCATTCTTCTCTGATCGATTCTCTCAATCTGGGCCCAGCAGATGCACTTTTAAGCAGATGCACTTTTAAGCAGATGTACTTTAAGCAGATGTACTTTAGGGCAATGGCATCTAGCGGTTGCCCAGCTCATCGGCTACAACCAAAACACTGTGATTCTTTTCTAATGAGCCTGGAATTTTGAACGGCGCCCGAATGTGAAAAGCCAGACTGAGATATAAACGACAGACTGGGATATGATGGCGCCTAATGAACACAGAATGAGCCTATAATTTATACCCTATCTCTCCGTCCTTCTCTTGGAGTCACCCTTCTTCTTTTTCTTATCCCTGTCCTCTTCCTCAGGCTTATCTTCAGCTCCAAAATCCGGCAGATCCGGAAGCTCTGCTCCGCACATATGCTCACCTCTTAAGGGCACCGCAAAACCTATTATTACAGTGCATCATTCCAGGCATTCTATGGCTAACTTGAATGTTGCGGTCCTGGGTGCACCAGATTATTCCAAAGATATAGGCAAAAAGGGCACTGTCAGCGACCTTTCCTTCTATAACCTCAAGAGAGGAGACGACACAGTCACCTTCATAGAACCGAGCCGGTATCCGGAGAGGCTGGCCCCTCTATTTTACGCAGTATCCATGGCCAAGAAGGCCATACTGATAGTGGATGCGATCAACCCCGTCTTTGGAGAGAGCGTAATTATGCTTCAGGCGCTGGACCTGAAAAACGGCCTGGCCATCCTCAGGAACTTCGTCACCAGGGAGCAGATCGCGCCCTTGATCAAGGGAACTGTTGTGGACGGCTACGAGTTCATTGCTGATGACAAAAACGACATCAGGGAGCGCCTTCTTAAAGAGGCGTCCGAGATGAAGACCAGCTGCGACGCACCTGTGGGCGCCATGCCCGTGGACCATTTCTTCAGCGTCAAAGGCGTTGGCACTGTGGCCCTGGGCAGCATTACTGAGGGCACTCTCAAAAAGCACGACACTCTCAGGGTCCTTCCCGGAGAGAAGACCGCCCAGGTGAGGTCCATCCAGAAGCACGACTCCGACTACGACTGCGCCGGAGTTGGAGACAGGACGGGCCTTGCCCTGAAAGGAATAGAGGTGGAAGACCTGGACCGTGGAACCATTCTGACCACTGACGACTCCATCAAGACCATCTCGTCTCTGACTGCCAAGGCCGAGATCGTCAAGTACTGGCCGTCTCCAATCAAGGAGGGGATGGTGCTTCACATCGGCCACTGGATGCAGTACGTCCCAGCCAGGGTCGAGTCGGTCCAGGTCGAGGGAGACTGGCACAAGCCAACACTGGTACTGAAGCTTGATAAGATGCTGGTCTACAGGCCAGGAGCTCACTCACGCGCAGTCCTGACATACCCCGAGGGCGGAAAGCTGAGGGTGACTGGCACTATAGAGCTGCCCTGATTTTTGAAATCAAAAAATGATAGGGCCACGACCCATTACTGGGTCAGCCCTACACGCCATTTCAGCATCCTGTCTTCTACCAGATACCTGAATGAGCGGTCTATAAGCAGCCCCAGCAGACCCAGCACTATCATGTACAAGAGCACCTGGTCCATCTTGTGAAGGTAATAGAACGACCAGATCTTGTACCCAAGGCCGCTGGTGCTCACTCCGAACTGCTCTGCTGCCACCAGGCACATCCAGGCGATTCCCATGGCGATCCTAATGCCTCCTGCAATTGAAGGCAGGGCATTTGGAAAGGCCACATACCTGATGAGGTCTATGTTCCTGGTAGCTCCCAGAACCTTGGCCGACTCGACGTAGACCCTCGGAAGGCTTCTAAAGCCTATGTAGGTGTTTATGAGTATTGGGAAGACCGCTCCCACGAAGATTATGAACCCCGCAGACTCAGAGGTCAGGCCGAACCAGACTATGGCAAAGGGAATCCAGGCCAGGGGCGGTATGGGCCTGAGTATCTCGACTATGGGGTCGAGGATCCTGTCTGCAGACCGGAACCAGCCCATGCTCATGCCGACAGGCAGTGCCACAAGCAGGCCGGCTATAAGGCCGATTGCAAAATGGAGGAGGCTGGTTGGCAGGTCCTCCATCAGGATCGCCTGCCAGGACCTGGAC
>DATMZB010000532.1:0-2156 GCA_035560655.1 Methanotrichaceae archaeon
AGTGAGCAATGGGTGGTTTTGGAGGGCAGAAGCTGTGCAATCCGCGCATTCAAGATGCTCACCAGATCAGCTGGAGGATTGAAGATGTCTAAAAAGAGCCACAGAGGACCTAAAGGGTTGAGGGAGAATGAACAGCCCAGAGGCGAAGAAACATCCCAGAAAGAGAAGGGGATGAGAGGTGCCAGGGCTGAAGCTTTGGAGAACGTATCAGAGCATTATCTCCCCTGGCAGGCATCCGGAGTCCCGTCCCTGATTCAGAGCCGGTTTGGAAACAAGGGCAACTTCGAGCTGGTGACACCACTGGCCTCTGGAGGGCTGGCTCATTACTGGCGCAACAATGACTGTGAGGATCTGCCCTGGTACGGGCCTGCCAAGTTCGGCTTTGAGGCAGGCGAGATCTACGGCGTCTCTTTGATTGAGGGCGACTTTGGCAATCCACCAGGAAACCTGGAGGTGGCAGCGGTTGATGTGGGAGGAAGGAACCTTCTTCACTTCTGGCGCGACTCGGGGCCGTCATTTAACTGGTCAGAGCCCACCTTCATATCCGAGCCGACGCTTGCGCCCACATTCCTGGGAAACCCGGCAATGATCAGGTCCAGATATGGAAACAGGGGCAACTTCGAGATAGTGATACCTCTTGCCCAGGGAGGGATGGCTCACTACTGGAGAGATAATGACGATCCTGCTCTGCCCTGGTACGGACCATTCGACTTCGGCTCTGAGGCAGGACTGATAGATGCAGTCTCTCTCATGCAGAGCAACTTTGGGGCCAGAGGGAACCTGGAGCTGGCAGTTAGGTCAAGGAACGACCTGATGCTCTTCTGGCGAGAGTCCGGGCCCAAGTATGCCTGGAACGGGCCTTTCCACATGGCATATGGAGTTTCCGGCAACCCCTCCATGATCCAGAGCAGCTTTGGGAATAAGGGCAACTTCGAGCTGGCCATTCCATCAGAGTCAGGAGGCATACAGTACTTCTGGAGGGACAACGATGACTCTCACCTGACCTGGTACGGGCCGCTGGAGTTCGGCACCCGGCTTGGAAAGGTCGATGCAGTGTCCCTTATCCAGAGCAACTTTGGGACTCCGGGCAACCTGGAGCTCGTGGCCAGGATCAGGGACCAGCTGGCACTCTTCTGGCAGGACTCGGGGCCTGACAGGAGATGGAACGGGCCTTACTTCATAACGCCTCAGTAACTTGTGAATGAAGCCGGCGGCTGCGACCTGCGACCTCATGCAGATGGGCATTTCAAAGCCGCCGCAGTTCAAGCATTCATCATGACCGGTCCGTGCAGTCCTTTTCTAACGGCAGGCTCAACTGCCTAAAGTTTCAGTGCATATGCCCGAAGATCATCCTCTCAGAGATTTTCAGAGCTAGATCATGGCTATTATCAAGATGGAACGTTAATCGTGACTTAATTTGCTAAATGGACAATCATTTGGCTTAATCAAGCGTTCTATATCCTATGTCCATGGTTCGTTCGCTTACACTTTTTTATATCGTTCAGAAGTGGAATCCATTTGTGAGACAGCTTGTGCATAAGTGACCAAGGCTGATCTCATGGAGGAATCGTATCATGAAATATGTTAAATACTTAATGGCATTGGCGGCATTATGTATTCTTGCAATGCCGGCCTTCTCGATGCCAGACGACAGATATACAGCAGCGGATGGAAACAACCAGGCAATTGATGATCAGGCTCCACCATTGGGGATCACAGGAGAAGATGATCACCAGCCGTGTGATCTCCAGATGCCAGTTGGACACGATGGCAAGAAGCTACCCTGCCACAAGCACATCAGGTCCATGATGGGCGAGAAGGGACCAGAGGGCGTACAGGGTTCAGAGCCCCATATGGCTGAGATGGAACAGGATGGAAAGCAGGGACTTAAGCCCATGATGGGAGATTGCCCATGCCCATGCCCATGCAACAAAGAAATTCCCGAGCACATCAAGTCCATGATGGGCGAGAGGAGACCCGAGGGCATGCAGGGCGAACAGCCCAATATGGCTGAGATGGGACCGGATGGAAAGAAGGGCCCAGAGCCAGGTGAGCCCGCGATGGGCGATAACACCTGCGGCAAGGAAGGTCCCAAGCCAGTTATGTCCATGATGGGTGACAAGAACTGTGGACCAGACGGCCACAAGCATATCAAG
>DATMZB010000533.1:0-5021 GCA_035560655.1 Methanotrichaceae archaeon
GAGGCTCGTCTCAAAGCGCCAGTCTATGCCTATCAGCTCTATTCTCTTGGATATTGGTGAGTAGAAGAAGTCCAGGTTGAATACAGGCCCAATTATGTAGCGCTCTATTCGAGCCAGGTCCAATCCGTCCTGGTCTATCACTCCCTGCTTGAGCAGGGCATCGGCCTTCTGGCAGTACTGCTCATATGATGCAGCAGTGAAGAACCCTCTCTCCAGGGTCTTGACTGCATGGGGCAGCTTCACCATGACCAGCTCGTCTATCTCCTCGGGCTCCACAGTCTCCGGGTACGGCAGGCCTGCCTTCTCAAGGAGCCAGTAGTAGTCTTTCTTGTCTCCTCTCTCCTCAGATCTCAGGAGGTTCCTGGACCCGACAAGGGGGACCATGAACTCGTCTTCAACAGCATCTATGCCGCAGTAGGAGGTGAAGGACCGATTGGGCACGAACAGGACGTTCTTTGATCTGAGAATATCCTGGTTATCGGACTGGATTACATCTGAGAACTTCTTGAGCATGATGATATCATCTATCATGCCGCCTATGATCTTGCCCTTTTTATCCCGGTTGGACCTGAAGTACTTGACATAGGGCTTCTCACGTCCTTCCTGGCACACTGCCAGGGTCCTGAAGTTCTCCTCAACTGCGCCATCTGCAGTATCCAGGGCAGAGTGTGAGGCGATCATGCCTATGCGCAGGTCGCTGAGATTGTATTCGCCCAGGATCTCCAGAATCCTACTCCGATCTATCACTCAAAGCACCTCAAAATAATTATATCGGTCCATGGTATCACCATTCTAATTTATGAATATGACTGTCTTAGCCCAAGGCAACATAGAGCTCGCCTTTGCCGTTCTCAACCAGGTCTCCTATGTACTTCTGATAGTCCAGGCCCTCTATCTGGGCCACCTCGGCCTTCTTGTAGCTGGGAAGCACTGCGGCCTTGCCGCGCACAGTGATCGTCCCCTTTGCCATCTCAGCGCCCGGCAGGAAGGTGCTGCCTCCTATGACTATGGTGCCTCCCTGATTGGCTGCGCCCGGAAAGTCACCGGCATTCCCTGATACTCTTATGGTGCCGCCGCACATGTGCTCACCCAGGTATGCTCCAGCGCTTTTGCCTATCTCAATCTCTCCGCCGCGCATGCCGCACTTCTCTCCGCGGTACCCCGAGCCCACATAGTTGCCTGCGTTTCCTGACACCAGGATCTTTCCGCCGCGCATCTCGCGTCCAAGCCAGTCATCGGCGTCGCCGTCTACGCGGATTATTCCACCCTTCATCCCCGACCCGGCACGCATGCCCACAGACCCCAGGATCTCAACTGTGCCTGCGTTCATGTTCTCGCCTATCCTCTTGACCCTGGAGAAGTCGCCCTCCAGGCGGATGGTGGTCTCATCCACCAGAGCTACTGCTTCGTCGCCTTCGACCTTGAAGTGGTCTGCGATCTTGGTCTTGCGGTTGCCCTGGAACGCCTCCAGGGACCTGATCTGGCTCAGGCTCAAAGGTGCAAAGACATCAGGGCTGATCTTCTCTGCCTCAAGCGGCACTCCTATGGCTCTAAGAGGCCTAAGAGTAATGGTCCTCATTGCACTGCCTCCGAAACCTGCTCACCGGTCTTGATCACCACGGGCCTCGTCACGTACGCATCCTGCACCATGTAGTTGGACATCTTTATGCTGTAGTACCTCTCGAACTTGGCCTTGAGGTCTATCATCAGGCGGTCCATGTCCGCCTTTGGCACTGCTGCATCCACCCAGTACGTCCTGCCCTCAGGCGTGGCTGTGATCTCTCCGTCCTTGGATACGACCAGGCCTGATTTGATGGTATACTTGGCTGATGAGAGAGCATTCTTGACCAGTTTATAATCCTTGCTGGGGTCGACCTCTTCGGGCTTGAGGTTGTATATAGATATATCTGCATCTGCCCCCGGCCCCAGGTGTCCTTTATCCTCTAAACCAAGCACCCTCGCGGGAGCGGCCCGGGTCATGATGGCGATGTCGTTCCAGTCCATCTCTCTCTCAATGCCCGGAAGGGTAGTCCTCTTAGTCACAAGCTCGTGAACTGTTGCGATCTCCTCGGCCCTCTTGGCCTTGGACATGAGCAGGGCGATCACCTCAGGATAGTTCACAAACGGCCCGCCATTGGGGTGGTCTGTGGTCATCAGCACCTTCCAGGGGTCCTTGGTCAGGAGAGCAAGCTCCAGGCCTATGGCCCACTGTATGGCATTGATTGGCATCTTCCTGCCGTAGATCAGGGGCACAACACCGCTTGATTCCTCAAGCTCTATGTCGTGGTTGGACCACTTGGCATGCAGAAGCCTCGCGTTTCCATACTCCAGAGGAGCATCCGCGGTCATGGTGGTGGCATTGCCGAAGATTATCTGGCCAAGGTCCATTGTGGCATGGTTGTGGGTGTTGTAGTAATCGGCGATGACTGATGCCTTGGAGTCGAAGTCGCGCCAGCTCGTGCCCCCATATGCCGAGAACTGCATGTGGGCCACGTGGACCACCTGTCTCATCCTGCTGGGCTTGATGTCCTTCAGGAGCTCCAGGGTCTCTATGGCCGTTGTGTAGTTGCCGGGCTTTCCCACGTTGTTGAAGTGGAGGTGGATGGAGTGAGGAAGCCGCAGCATCTCATTGGCCTGTGCCAGGCCCATTATGATCTCTGCTGGAGTGACGTCGAAGTTGGGCACAGGGTCGTAGAGGCCCTTGATGTTTGATCCAAAACCCCATGCCTCGCCGCCTCCGGGGTTGACGATCTTCACACCATAGCCGCGGGAAGCGCGAAGTCCCCAGGAGATGTAGGCTGCAAGCTTTGAGATGTCCTTGTCGCGCACGCACTCCATGACCTCCCAGTTGCTGCCAAATAAAGTAAGGGCGCCTTTGTCGATGATTGGAATCTCCTCGAGCTCCTCGTGGGTGTGGCGGGACTCGATTATGGGCGTGGCAGCCTCAAAGGCAGTGGTGTATCCCATCCTGGCATACCTGTAGCCCATGGCATAGCAGTTCGGCACCGTGTACCCGGTGGACGGCCTGCAGACCGCGGTCTTTGGCTCAGTGCCCATTCTGGAATCGCCCGGGCTCATTATCCTGCCAGTGTTCACCTTGGGCCCGGCTATGTGGCTGTGGGCATCGACTCCTCCGGGCATGACCAGGAGGCCGCTTGCATCTATCTCTTCACCCTTAGCGTCCTCGACGATCCTTCCATTATCTATGCACAGGTCCATCTCCTCGCCGAAGATCCCGTTAGCGGGATCGTAGACTATTCCGCCTCTGATTATCATATTCAGTCCACCTCCTTGCAGCTTACAGTACCCCTAATTCTCCTCACGCTCTCTATTATGTGGCCGATTACCTCCTCATCGCTGGGGAATGGCGAGTTCACCAGCTTCTTCATCCTCAGTGCCAGCCCGTCCATGCGGTAGGCCGTGCCCTCTGCCTCCACGCCTGCGATCGCGCTTGGTATTACCACATCTGCCAGAAGTGTGGTCGGGTTCTGGTAGGGATCGACCTGTATCACAGGCATGTTGGCAAGGTTATCCACTATGGATCTTGGAAAGTTGGATGCCGGGTCTGCAGCCACAACCAGTGCCGCGTCTACCTCTTTGCGTCCGAGCACCTCGCAGGCTGCGGTCTCTCCGGGGTTGAAGTAAGCCTGGCCCCTTGCGAAGTCCACTGACATGGGGTACCCGGTCTCCCAGGCAGCGACCTGGCCCATTCCGCCGACGTTGTAGTGCCCTCTCATGGGCATGACCACGAACTTTGTGTGGGCGTTCATCTCAGCCACCAGAGATAATGCATTGTCTACGTTCTTGGACCTTCCACGGCTGTGTGTCAGTCCAAGGCCGAAGAAGAGAACTCCGAACTTGGATGCCTTCATGACCTGGACGATTTCTGCCAGGTCCTTCTTGGAGGCGCCTCCGACCTCCTCTGGCACCATATCGTCTTTTCCGGCTACAAGCAGCCTGAGAGCCGTGATCACCTCATAGTCGGACCCGGGCTTTATGATCAGGAGTTTATTGGCATTCTTGGAGCTTCTGGTCTCTCTCACATCAACGACCACCACGTTCTTGCAGCCCCGGCCGTCGGCAGTGAACCTTCCGCAGACGTTTGAGGAGTACCTGAGAGTGTGCCTGGGGTGAGCCTCTGCAGGGTTGCAGCCCCAGAAGATCACCAGGTCGGCCCTGTTTTTTATCTGACCCAGAGTAGCTCCTGCAAGGCCTTTCTCCTCTATGCCCATGATGGATGGGCCGTGGCAGACGGTCGCTGTGGAGTCTATGATCCCTCCGACCTCCTCTGCCAGGAGTATGCCCTTCTTCTGGGCCTCGCAGACGGTTGATGCCCAGCCGTAGAGGAGAGGGTGCCTGGCACACAGCAGTATCTCGGCAGCGCGATCGTAAGCCTCCTGATAGGAGACCTCCTTGAGATCCTCTCCCGAGCGCACCATTGGAGCCTTAATCCTGTCGTGGCCCATCAGCTTGCCCGCGCCAAGGCGGCAGGCATGCCTGACCTTGGTTATCTTATCATCCTCGGCCTCAACCGTCAGGTCATCGCACAGACAGCCGCAGAAGGAGCATATGACGTCTTCAAAGGTGACTATCAAGGCTTTTGCCTCCTAAATCCTCTGAACATATCGCGCACGCCCTGCACGGGCATGTCTGTAGGCTCGATCTCCACCTCGACTCCCTTGAACTGAGGAGTCCCGCTGCCGGCTGTGTCCGGGCCTATCACTGAGTTTGCATAGGGGCCCATGGGCATGAATACCAGTCCTTTTGACAGGCCTTTGTCCGACCTGGCCGAGGCCACCACCTTTCCAAATTCGTTCGATACCTGCACGTTCTTTCCCTCAGACAGGCCGAGGGACCCGAAATCCTCTTCTGATAGCGAGAGGGACGACGTTGCCTTGAGGAACTCGGGCGACATCTTAGACTCGCATGTCGCGCCCTGCGCCAAGGTACGTCCTGAGATCATGATTGCCTTCAAACTCAACGAGAACCACCTGAATTAGATGCACTAGAATATTTAATCT
>DATMZB010000534.1:0-3439 GCA_035560655.1 Methanotrichaceae archaeon
AATGTAGGTAAGAGCGCCGTCTTCAACCAGCTGACTGGCGTAGACCAGATCATAGGCAACTGGCCTGGAAAGACAGTTGAGCGTGCGGAGGGAACTCTGCAGCATCAGGGCTTGAAGATAAAAATAATAGACTTACCAGGGATCTACTCCTTCTCCACTTACTCTATGGAGGAGCTGGTCTCCAGGGATTTTATAGCCCTGGAGAAGCCCGATATCGTTGTCAATGTGGTTGACGCCTCGGCCCTGGAGAGAAACCTCTTCTTCACCATCCAGCTTCTTGAGCTGGGTGCGCCGGTGATAATTGCCTTGAACCAGATAGACCTCATGGAGAAGAAGGGCATCTCAATAGATCATGAGAAGCTGGGAGAGATGCTTGGAGTCCCTGTAGTTCCAACTGTTGCCATCAAAGGAAAAGGCATCTCTGAGCTCACTGAGCAGATAATATGCCTGACCAAGAACAGAAGCGCGCCTCTGGAGATCAAATATGGAAGAGAGGTGGAGGAGAGGATAGAGAAGCTCACCTCCCTGCTCGGCAATGTTGAGACTGGATATCCTCGAAGATGGATCGCCATAAAGCTCCTTGAGAGAGATGGTGAGGTCACCAAATTAATCCACGGCCTGGACGAGTCTATAGTCCAGGATGCCGAGGCGCTGGCAAAGGAGATCGAAGAGATCCATGGAGAGCCAAGCAGCGTAGTCATGAGCGCCGAGAGGTACAAGATTGCAGATGAGATAGCAAGGAATGTCCAGATGATACGAGCTGAGGGGGACACCCTGACTGATAAGCTCGACAGGATCGCCCTTCATCCCATTCTCGGCTATCTGGCCATTGTGGCAGTCATAGGCGGCCTGCTGGCATGGACTTTCATCATAGGAGCTACAATTTCCCAGGTGCTTGCAGATGCCTTCAGCTCAATAGAGCAATTTGAGCCGGTGGTCTCAGGTACTCTGGCCGATATTCTCTGGAATGGGGCCTTCACAGGCTTCGTAGCAGGCGTAACCCTGGTCATACCTTATGTCCTGCCATTCTACATCATACTGGCAGTGATAGAGGACTCAGGCTACCTCACACGGATATCCCTCATGCTCGACAAGGGTATGCACAAGATGGGGCTGCATGGAAAGGCGATCATCCCATTGATCCTGGGATACGGGTGCAATGTGCCTGCATGCTTCTCATGCAGGATCATGGAGACGCCAAAGCAGAAGCTATTGGCTGCATTCCTTGTAACTCTTGTGCCCTGTACTGCCAGGACTGTAGTGATACTGGGCCTGGTGGCAGCCTTCGTCAACATCTGGTGGACTCTGGCACTGTACGTCTTCGATATAGCCCTCATTATAGCTCTTGGAAGGATTGCATTCAAGGTCGTGCCTGGTGAGTCTGTAGGCCTTATCATGGAGATGCCCAGATATCATATACCATCAGCAAAGGTCGTGCTCAAGCAGACCTGGGCCAGGACGAAGTCGCTATTGTGGGTGGTCTTTCCTGCGTACATCGCAGGGAGCGCAGCGCTTCAGGCAGTCTATGCTGCGGGATGGCTGAACCCCGTAAATGATCTCTTGAGACCCATTACAGTGGGGTGGCTTGGACTGCCTGCCGCAGTCGGCATATTGCTCATATTTGGAGTAGTGAGAAAGGAGCTGACCATACTGATGCTGGCAATCATATTCCAGACCATGGACTTTGCGTCGGTCATGACCCCAGTGCAGCTGATAGTCCTGGCCCTGGTCACAATGATATACATCCCTTGCCTTGCCCTGATACTGAGCCTGGCCAGGGAGTTTGGATGGAAGAAGGCATCTGCCATTTCAATTTTTGAGGTGGTATTTGCAATCTCCCTTGGCGGGATCGTGTTCCGCTTGTTGAGCCTGGTCATGTGAATGCTCAGACTTCTGGGGCTAAGGCCCCATCGATCCCGTTCGTTCATTAATACAGGCCTATCTGGGCATCAGAGCTGTTTTAAGGGAGATAGTTCCATTTCATGAAAAGTTATGCTTATTTGAGATGACACTAAGGAGCTCATTGTCATTGAGATACGAGCTAAACCACAAAGACGGATTTCAGTAGATGATTTTGAATATAACTCAAAACTATGCAGCCATCCATGAGCTTGATAGAAGGATGCAGTCATGATCAGGTATGCGGTCTTTGAGATGCTCTCGATCAAAGAGGAAGCAATAGTATATATCCGGGATTCAATGGATCGGATAAGAAGATAACCAAGTCTATTTGGATGGAAGAGATATGAATACGGGTAAAAAGATAGCTGCGGCCTTTGCCATGCTGATCGGCGCGGCGTGCATAATCATTGCATGGGGGCTTCTCTTTGAAGGCGATAAGAGTCCGGTCATAATTGCAGTTGAGGTTGGAGGCGTGGCAATTGCCTTGGCTGGATATATATATTGGCAGAGGTTGAAGAACAAAAGTCCAAGCAAGCCCGCAGAACAGCTTTAGCCCGGTGCCTGATAATCTCGAACCGGTTTTCTTGCCTGAGATTGAGGTGAGGCTGCATCCCGATGCCATGTTCCAAGAAAATATGCCAGCCTTTCGTGAGCTGGCTACATGCTTAACTCAATGCATAGCCTAGGAATGGCATCATTCATTAATTCAATTGCGTTTTCGCAATATGGATCGCCGATGCGACATCCTCTTGGTTGGGGTTGAGGCTCTCAACTGAGCTCTGGCAATAGGTCTTACAGTGAACAGGAGCGCCGGGATTTGTTGTCCATTTCGGCCCGATTATTTTAATCCATGGGCGCCTGAGATCAGATGAAGAGCTGCATCCAGACAACATCGAAATCCTTTCCATTCTTTTTGCCGATCTTCTCAAATCTTCCGCAGATCTTAAAGCCATTCCTGGAGTGGAAGCTCATGCTAGCTTCATTAAGTGAGGATATGCTCGCCAGCAGCGTCTCTATACCTAGGCCTCTGGCAGCCTCAACCAGCTTGCTCAGCAGTTCTGTACCAAGCCCTTTCCTGGCATATTCAGGCGATATGAAATAGGTGACTTCTGCAGCCCTGGAGAAGACAGGGAATGGGTGATATCGGTGCAAGAACCCAAAGCCAATGACCTCCCCGGAATCATCAGTGATCACATAGAAGGGATATCCCTGTGTCATGTTCTTCATAATATCTAAGAACTGAGGCCCAACTCTCTCCTCAGGAAATGCGGCATAGCTGTTCTCGATATAATGATTAAATATGCTTCTAATTGAAGGCTCATCCTCATCGGCGACGTTTCTTATGCTGAATTTCATATAGTTCACTCTCAGTCATCAGCCCAGCGGCTGCCATTGCCATATGCAGATCGGACAGCGCAGCATATAGCGGGCGGATGAAGCCAGGCATTTGATCCCATGCTCGCTGATAGAATTTCAAAATACTGCTTAATTGGAGATCAGATTTTGAGATTGGGATGGAAGCAAAGGTGTATAGTGA
>DATMZB010000535.1:0-4732 GCA_035560655.1 Methanotrichaceae archaeon
ACAGGTCCTGGACCCAAATGGGCGGTCATTTAAAGTATCGATAGGAGATCAGGAGATTTACCTGCCAAAGGATGTGGGAACTTCAGTGCTTGAGAGGCATCAACAGGGGGACGATATGTTTACAATATCCCGTACCTACTATGTTTATGAGATAGAGTCCCAGATGAAAAATGCAAAATAGAAGCCTGTCCCAAACCCGGATGAGCGCCAGCTCATGCATCCATCAATGGGATGAGCTCTGTTATCTGCCTCAAATGAGGTCGTTTAGCATGGACCTTGCCCAGGCGGTTATATCTTCTATGTATTTTTGTGGGTCATCAGTTCGAATGTCCAATACAGTCAGGGACCATTGAGTTCTTCTGTCCGTTTCTGCCTGCGATGTATGACGCTTTACACTTGCACTTCCCTTGAACTTCTTCCCGGCTCGCTCACGAAGCTCTGCAGGAGTTAATCCTTCTTCAATAATGGATCTAAGAGAAGACTGCATCCACGCCAGAGCTTCCTCAGTAAAGCTGTCAGGATGCTGAAGATTATAGCAGATGACCGTTATGTGATGGACTGCGCCGAAGATGGCTGGACTTCCATATTCCAGGGCTAATATCTCCTCGAATTTTTCATGGCAGGTCTTCCCATGAATGGCAGACGCACCACATTCAGGACAGGCTAGTTGATCGATGGAGCTCATCAGACCTCCTTGAATATACAGGCGTTTCCTATATACTCATCGTGATTGGCATCCAAGCATCATTCATTCCAGCCTGAATTGCATCAAGGCCGAATTTCTTCAAGGCCGAACTTCTTCAAGCCCGAGCATCGACCTGACATTGAGGCCAGCAAAAAATATAACGAACCTATGGCGATTGTAGACCATGAAAATTCTAGTTCCTCTTGCTGAGGGTTTTGAGGAGATTGAATCCATAACTGTGATCGATATCCTGAGGAGAGCTGATCTGGAGGTTATCACCGCCAGCCTTGTCAGCGGCCCTGTTGAGGGGTCCCATAAGATCAAGGTAGTGCCTGATGCCTCCCTGGATGATATAAAGGTCGATGACATTGATGCAATCATCCTTCCTGGCGGCTATCCCGGGTTTGTGAACCTGGAATCGGACCAGAGAGTGATCAAGGCGATCAGGGATATGCACCAGGCAGGCAAATGCGTCGCTGCCATCTGCCTGGCTCCGGCTGTGCTCATGAAGGCCGGAGTCCTGGAAGGCAGGAAGGCCACCATCAGCCCCTATGGCAAAAATCATCTGACCAAGGACATATACGCTGATGATCGCGTTGTGGTGGACGGAAATCTGATAACCAGCAAATCCCCCGGCACTGCTATGGAGTTCTCTTTAAAGCTGGTCGAGACCCTGGCAGGTGAAGAGAAGGCAATCGAGATCGCAGAGCAGGTCCTGGCAAAGGTTTGACTTGCTGGAGCAGAGAGGGCGGAGCAGAATCCTCCGGCGTTCAGGCTGTGCTTGGAGCTCACAGCTTAGACAGCCCTTCCCTTTTTCTTGAGTCCCATTCCCATGGCTCCCATGGCCAGCGCCATGACACTTATGCACAGATAAGCCGCCTGATATCCAGCAACACCTCCGCCCCTGGAGGCGGCCACAGCTCCAAATAGGGCGCCTCCTATCATCATTCCTGTGCTTGCATAGAGCGAGATTGCACCCTGAGAGGCGGCTTTCTCTCCAGCAGGCGATTCACTGAGCACTATGTAGCTCAACGGGGCTCCAGCCAGCCCTGAGAACCCTATGCCGCATATCAGGCAGCTTATCAGGAAGAGCCACATGCTGGATGCCAGGATGCCGAGGCAGGCCATGCCCGCAGACAGCACCACCCCACCTGCGGTGACAACCGTCCTTGGACCATAGCTATCCAGAAGCCTGCCAACAATGTTTGTGCCAAGCACCATTGCCAGCACCAGGGGCATCATCATCAGGCTGGCGGTGTAATCTTTCAGCCCAATAGACGCCATTGCCATTGCCGGAATGAAGACCGTCCCGGACTGGACAAGGCCCGCAGACAATGCAAGGATCGCGGCCAGGGCCATCTGTCTGGACTCGAATAGCTCAGTCCTGATCATGGGGCTCTCTATCCGCTTCTCCATCCTCCAGAAGATGGGTGCCAGGACAAGAAATGCCAGCAGGAACGGCCATATTGCATCAGAGGTCAGGCTCGATACGAACTTCTGAGTGTCTATGCTGTTCACACCGTAGGTCAGAGATGCCACAGCCGCGGAGAGCATTATAAGACCCCGCCAATCGAAGGGCTTAGACCTGTGCTGTAAGGTGCCAGGAAGGGTCTTGAAGCTGAGGGCTATTACTGCTGCTGCGGCAGGCAGGTTGACCAGAAAGAGCAGCTTCCAGGAGAACGGGAGGAGAAATCCTCCCATGACCGGGCCTACGATGTAGGCTATGCCAAAGATTGAGCTCATGGCGCCAAGCACTCTGCCCATCTTCTCTGGAGGAAATGTATCGGCTACGAAGGCTGCAGCCACAGGGAATATGCCGCCTGCGCCAAATCCCTGAACCGCCCTGCCAAGCAGGAGGCCGGAAAACGATGGTGTCAGTATGACGGCCACAGAGCCTGCTGCAAAGAGGATGATGTCCAGGATATAGACATTCCTCCGTCCACGGGCATCTGAGAGCCTGGCCATAAGCGGCATCCCTATCATGTACATCAGGATGTAGATGTTGTAGATCCAGATGATAGAGCGGTCGCCTATGCCAAAGCTGACTTTGATGGCAGGAATTGCCGGGCCAACGATGGCTGTGTCCAGGGCAGCCATGAACACTCCTGCCATCAGCACCAGCAAGACTCTGCTGCTCTCCCCTCTGATCATGCTGCTTAAGGTCACGGCTCATCAGAGGGTGGTGGTTGTATATATCTGCAACTGCAACTCTGCAAACCTATTGCAGGAAGCCTTCAGCATAGATGCGACAGGAACTTCCAGAGAACAATTAGTATATGAATAAGAGCCATAGTGGTGACTACCCCATGCTGCAATTAATGGATTTAGCCAAATCATTATCCCTGTTCATACTGGCCGGACTATGCGAGATAGGCGGAGGATATCTCATTTGGCTATGGCTCAGGGATGATAAAGGAGTTATGTTTGCCCTATTTGGCGCATTGACGCTCTTTGTTTACGGGATAATACCGACCTTCCAGCCTTCGAACTTCGGCAGAGTCTATGCTGCATACGGCGGCGTATTCATAGTTCTATCAATTCTATGGGGATGGCAGATAGACAGGGTAGTGCCTGACAGGTTTGATCTGATCGGAGGCCTCATCGCTCTTCTGGGCGTGATGGTCATAATGTACTGGCCCAGAGGGTAATTAGAATCCATAAGAAAAACTATAATATGCTGATGCCAATAGCCACATGGCGACTATGACAGAGAAGTTCGTGGATACTGAGACGGACAGGACCAAATCTAAATGGGTGGCTAAGGTCTTCAGGGCATTCTGCAGGCCCAGGACCACCATCAGGGCTCTCTATTACTATGCAATGACGAGGGAGGATACAGACTATCCCATCTGCGGCGGCTTTGTGGGAGAGATCAGGATAGTCAGGCGGTACCACGAGAGCGACGGCGAGAAGCTGCCCAAGTGGGCAGGCAGGGCAAGACAGCTCGGCTTCATTCCTGAGGATGCCATCATTGATGAGCTTCCTGGAGAGCACATCTTCCCTCCATCTCAGTCCCAAGGTGCCATAGGGACCCATTCAGGGTCTAGGCTCGACAGGCCCAATAACGTCGAGCTGTGGCTGAATAAATCTGCCCTGGTTCCACTAATGCTCCCGGCCTGCCGCAAGCATGGGGTGACTCTGGTCTCTATTGAAGATCATCCATCAAAGGACGCTTTAGAAAAGCTGTTTGCCCGAGCACGAACGAGCCCGCATCCCACTCTGCTGCTTTGCCTCTCAGACCTAAGCATGAATGGAATAAACTTCTGCAGGGATCTGGCCAGGAAGATTGCTGATTTCGGCTCATCCATGCCTGCCACGGCAGAGAAGCCAGATATCAGGCTCAGGCGCATGGGGTTGACGCCCGGACAGGTCGCAGACCTCAAGATATCCATGGCTCCGGGACAGAAAGCCGAGAAGCACGAGAAAGAGGCCTTTGCCAGATACAAGAGCTATCTAAAGCCCTATGGCCAGAATCCAAAGCTTCAAGCAGAGCTCGATGCTCTAGAGGTTTATTATCCGGGCGGCATAGCCAAATTCATAGATGACAGACTGTCAGAATACGATGGCGGCTCAGGTCAAGAGGGTCAATGGCTGCTGGACTTGAAGGCTGGCATGGTGCCTGGGGAGAAGGATATAGACTTCAGTGTGGATAATGAGTCGGCATGAGTTCATGGATATCCGTTTCTCGGGTCCTATGATGCTTATAATGCCAGATGCTAACATGCTTGACGGATATCCATGAAAGCGGCGGTTCCCCTGACCCTGCGACCACATGAGCAGTTGCGTTTATTGGCAAGATAAGCAAGCTCTTGCCGTGAGCCGTTATATGGATGATAGCGCCTCATCATTCAATGAAGTTGAATTAATGCAAATGATAGAAGCCTTGAATTATGCTCAAGGCATGACATTTGGCAATGCTCGAAAGATCAAGGGTTCTCACTGTTGAAAATTGAAACAATTCAGCTCTCAACCCATCATCTTTCATGCGCATCAGTCGAGAGCAGGATTGCTTTGCCTGTAATGTAAACACAGGCCGGATATCAATAC
>DATMZB010000536.1:0-5923 GCA_035560655.1 Methanotrichaceae archaeon
CATTTATTATTATCAATACAGTCATGTAGGGCAGCTATGGCCAACTGGATACCTGCTCAGAGATTCATTCGCAACATAGAAGGAGCAAGCCTCCTTGAGGTCTTCCTTGTCACTGCAGTCTCATCCATAATGGCCATCAGGTTCTTCCTGGGGCTCACAGGATATCCAAAGCTGGCAGGAGGCGGGCTCCACATAGCCCATGTGCTTGTGGGAGGCATCTTCATGCTGGCGGCCATGATCCTGCTCCTGGCCTTTCTTGACAGGTGGTCCAGGAACCTGGCTGCGCTTTTGGGCGGCTTTGGCTTTGGAGCATTCATAGATGAGCTTGGCAAGTTCCTGACAAGCGATAACAACTACTTCTTTCAGCCTACCATCGGCCTGATCTACATAGTCTTCGTCCTGATCTACCTGGCCATGCAGTACATCATCAGGCACGGCAACCTCTCAGAGGATGAGAAGCTGGTCAACGTCCTGGAGATCACCAAGGAGGCCGTGATCAAGGACCTGGATGCCAGAGAGAAGCAGCAGGCTATGGACCTCCTTGAGGGTAGCGATTCATCTGATGCCGTTGTGAAGTCCCTGAAGGAGTCTCTAAATGCTGTACAGCTGGTGCCCACTCCAGAGCCTGGATTCTATATCAGGGCCAGGGAGAAGGCAAGCCACATATATCAGAGGTTGGTCAAGAACAAGAGGTTCACAAAGGTGCTGATGGCCTTCTTCATAATCCAGTCTGTATTCTACTTCTTTGATGCCATAGACCAGACCGTGGGGATACCAAACGCCATCTTGTGGTCGATAGGCGCCTTCCTGCTGATAGGCATCTACAGGGCTTTAGTCTCCAGGCACTCCGCCTTTCTCAAGGTCTTTTATTTCATTTTCCTACTGGCTCTTGTAGCCCTGATGGCAGTCTCAATCCTGGACCTGACTCTGCCAGTCCTATCCAGGACGGAATGGGGGCTTCTAGGCTTCACCACCATATCCGGGTCTCTGGCAGTTGTGGGCACGGTCAGGCTGCGCAAGAGCAGGCTTGCAGCCTACAGGCTCTTTAGAAGCTCAATCCTGGTTCATATCTTCTTTGTGCAGGTCTTCGTCTTCTTTGAGGCCCAGCTCTACGGCCTGATAGGGCTGGCTGGAAATCTGATCACTCTCCTGGTTCTCAGGTATATGATGAGCCAGGAGGCTTCCTGAGCTCTGACGTCCGAATTAGGAAGTGAATGCGAAAGGACTGAAAAAAGAGAGTTTGGGCAGCTGCTTTATCCTGTGCAGGTGCCAGTTACTATAGCGCTGTCATTGGTCTTATCGCTCTCCAGGATCTGGTTATCCGGGTCCACTAAAACAGTGATCTCATTTGACCAGTCAGGAGAGAAGCTGGCATCTGCAGGCATTGGGAAGCCGATTGTGGCTGGGACAGAGCCGCCGGATGCTGGCAGGAAGATTGTCAGCTCTGCCACAGTCTGGGCCTGGCCAAAGACCTTGTCCATGACCTGGACCTTGACTGGAATATTGCCTGAGGGCTTGGCAGCAGAGGTCGAGGGCGTCAGCGTGACCACGAATGAGACCTGGTTGCAGGTGGTGCCTGGCTGGTTGGGGTCCACCTTGACAGAGAGGTCGGGCTGGGTTGAGGCTGAGATCACCGTGCTGCCTGGCCCCGCGTTGCTTGTAAGCTCACGCTGCTTCTCATCTACAAAGGTCTGGCCCGGGATGCGCTCGTCTGCGCCTGCAGGTGAGGCCTTGTTGAGCTGGGCTACGCCATACTCGCCGGGTGCAAAGCCGCTGCTGGAGACATCAGATAGGGCGCTGTTCAACAGATTGGATATGCTGCCGTAGTCTGAAGGGACTGCAAAGGCTATTGATTGTAGAAGGCAAAGCATTATGAGACATTTGAGTATCTTATTTATGCGCATGTATATCTCACTCTCTGGGATATCGACTGGTATGGGTATAACTAAGTTTCTATGGCGCAGGCCAAAATGGCAGAGCAATGCTGGACGAAGAAGGCGCGTCGGATTTATGTTGTTTTACGTAACTGTTTACACATTTTAAGCTATGAGAATAACCTATGCATGTCGATCTTAAGTTTCAAACCTTGGGTAATACACTATACATATGCTCAAAGCCAGGCATGATATAGACAATCAAACCTCAATTGAATAGCCCCAGGCAGGCAGCGGCGTTGAGACAGGTGCCTATCTGCAAACGCGCTTCGGCCTATGCTTCTCCGATCATATCAGCCTGGATGCATATCTGCCCCCGACCAGGCCATTGAATATCATGGAGAAGACTCTATCGGTCAGGGCCACAGACAGCCCCACTGAGGCCGGAACACCAAGCTGCAACAGAACCGCAGTCATCCCGCCCTCCACAAAGCCCATGCCTGCAATGGTCACTGGCACTGAGGACAGCATATTTACCAGAGGCTGAAGCAGGAATAGATAATAGATCGGGGCTTCATATCCTAGAGCTTTGATGATGATGACCAGCCTCATGGCATGCACCACCCAGGCAGTCATGCTTATGAGAACAGACAGCGCCAGGAGATCTGATCCGCCCTCCATGGCCGATATAGAATCATATAAGGCCAGCATTGCTTTTGCCAGGCGCTCTGATCTGATCTTGGCCACAATCCGAAGCATGAGCTCTCTTTTCAGCCAGAGCAGGAAGATCATGAATATTCCAGAGAGCAGGACGATCAAGACCAGTATCAGGTACCAGCTCCACCTGTGGGGGAAGATTAAAAGTCCAATGGTTCCCAGGAGCGATGCAGTGAGAGCATCAATATAATGGTCCACTATCACCGAGGCCAGGCATGTATTGACATTGATCCTGTCCTTCAGCATCAGGGGCTTGAGCAAGTCCCCAAGCCTGGCCGGGGTAATATCTGAGATGAAGGCGCCGCCTACGCATGCCTGGTAGGCCATATGTATGGGCAGAGGAGCTCCCATCCTGGATAGGATCAGCCTCCACCTTGTGGTGTAGATGAGCATGACTATGGGATATAGAGGTAGTACAAGCATCAGGTAATAAGGATCAGCTGTGAATATTGTGGATATTATAGCTCTGGGATTTATGAAATATATCAGGACAGCTATCACTAGAAGACCTATCAGGTACCTTGCCAGCACATTCCTCTCCGGGATCTGCACAATAGAATACGTATGCATTTCAAATTATATGAAAGTGGTTGCCGTGCTGCGAACGTGCATGCGTTACTCAGCCAAAGCTACAAAATAGATCTATGTCCGGTTCAAGGACCAAGCCCGAGCTATCTTGAAAATATGAGTATTGGGGATTGCTCAGGACCTTATCATCACCAGCATCATTTTGAACCTTGATAGAGCCCTGACTGCATGGACCTGACCTGAGGGCAGAATTATCATATTCCCTGCCTCAAGCTGATACGGCTTTCCTGAGATGGTGATCTCCGCACGTCCATCCAGCACCTGCACCAGGGCATCGAAGGGAGCTATATGCTCTGAGAGCCCCTGGCCCTGATCAAAGGCGAAGACCGTTACAGTTCCGGTCTTTTTGCGTATTATCTCCCTGCTGACCACAGAACCCTGCTGATAGTCCACCAGTTCGGACAGCTTTTGCACCTCTGGCTCCTGGATGCTCCTCTCCTCCATACTATATACCTCTGAAGTTTGTTAATTCCTTGAACTATTAAGCTTATCTAGGCAGGATTATGTTGAGTAAAACCCTTTCAGGTATCCCAGAAGCTCCAGGAGATCCTCATGCCTTCCTATACCAATCCTCTCGAGCTCGTACTCCTGTAAATCCTCCAAGAGCTTATACTTGATCTCCTTGGTTAGGTACAGGTCGGCTGCAGGGTAGAAGAGCTCATCCTCAGTGGCCATGTGATCCTTGAGGAGCCCAATATACCTTCTCGACCCGGCTGCAATCTCCTGTGGAGAATGGACGTCGCCCTCACCATATCCGGCTGCGGCTCCTCTTAGGTACTTGGCAACATCTCTGGCAGCCTCATGATCCGCCATCAGAGAATAAAGCGCATCATAGGGCATGCCTGCTGCCTCCAGGACAGGAAAGAGCACATGCTCCTCTTTTCCCAGATGGCACCTGTCTATGAAGTCCCTGGAAAACTCGAACATCCACTGCAGATCATCTGGCTCCACTGGCTCTCCAAGATCTATTTTCCTGACCATTGCCTCAAGCACTGTCAGGAACCCCTTAATTGAGTCGTGCTCTTCTCTCAGCTCTTCTGTGGGCTTCATCCACAGTCAGGTTTCAATATGTATTGATCAACCTTTCCTTTATTGTGGGTTATCGCCATTAGAGTTACAGCTATCATCCCAGCAAGATCGCAGTAAATAAGTCGAACTGCTGATATTCTATCGATGATTTATTTAGGGACCAGGCAGTTCTACCATCTCAATCAGGTCGAAGGAGATGCGCCTGAGATTCTCTCACGGGATATGCCGGCATCTGAACTTGGAGTGTGCCTACGAAAAACTCTTATCCATCCTCGGCCTTATTCTAATAAATCGGTGGTTAGATGGCCAGTGCTACACCTCACAAGCATTGTATAGTCTGCGGAAATGCAATTGGAGAAAAGGAGAGCTTCTGCGATGAGCTCTGCGAGATCAAATTCAGGTCTGCCCAGAGGCGCCAGAAGATGATGTTCCTTATTTTCACAGCACTCATAGTGCTGATCATAATTCTGCCACCGATAGTGGCCTCACTTAAAGGCAGGGGATTATGAAGGTCCTGGCATGGTTTTTGATGGTGATGACAGTCCTGATGCTGCTGATGCCTACGGGCCTTGGCAAAGGCAGCGAAGAGTACATCTCAGTAAACGACATCACCATGTCCCTGGATAAAGGAGATGCCCTATTCCAGCTCAACTATACCCTGGACATCCTTCCCAGGATTTATGTTCTGACTCTGGGCTGCAAGTTCCTGGAGCCGGATCTGACCTCGCTTCTAAATGATTATGGCAAGGTCAGGATCATGGCTGCGGGTCCCTACCGGGCAGCTCTTCTGGTCACGGGAATGGGAGAGAACAACAGCGGCTATTACTTGTTTGAATCACGGCCTCTGGGATTCAGAGTGGCTAAACTGACTGTGGTATATCCCGAAGGAATACCCCGAACGTTCTACAATGTCTCGGCCACGCCCAATGTCTTCTGCGAGGCCGAGTCCCGGGCCCCCTGGAAGACCCGGGAATTCCAGGAATTAAGCTAGCTTTGGTTTTGGAATGTATCAGATTTCTGGATGGCACTTTGTATCCATGCGATCCTGGTGTCAAGGCTCTTTGCCTCCTGTACAAGGCTGTTTAGCTCATAGTGCACCGACCTTGTCTCGTTGAGATAGCTTTTGGCAAGCTCTGCGCTCTCAGAAGACCTGTTTGCATTGGCTCTGGTTTCATTCTCCGCCAGCCACATTCTCTCTGCCAGTGCATCCATCTTCCTGGCAGCAGCCAGTGTCTGATTGCATAGGGCTGCAGTCTCATTCAGGTAATCCTTGGCCTGCACTGCGCTCATGCGGGAGTCACTGGCACTGACCTTGGAGCCGTCTGCGCTCTTCTTTGCCATGATCTGAAGCTCAGCCACCTTCTTTGTGCTCTGGTCCACCTTTATCCAGTTCTGCTCCACATCGCCTGCCAGCAGGGCAGTCTGGTTCAAAAGCTCATACGATTTCATGTACAGGTCCCTGGTTGAATCTCTGTATCCCCTGGATTGGTGGACCATGGCTCCTGGATCTACCTCCAGCGGCTGAGGAGACTTGGGAGCTGCAAAGCCAGCAGCGCCAAAGTAAGGCACCACTCCCTCTTGCCTGGCACCCTGGTCCAGGTTGACCGTTGACATGTCCCTTCCTCCACCGATATATATAGGCTCCAAAGCAGCTGCCGAAGAGACCAATAACAGGATAGTGAGCAAGATAGTTGTCCTAATAGCCAATACTCCAC
>DATMZB010000537.1:0-4744 GCA_035560655.1 Methanotrichaceae archaeon
AGTTTATTTTATGCGTGAATGAGGGGCGATATAGGACTAGTAGATTCAAATAAAGGATGATAAATGCTTAAAAGCTCCTTAGTATATAAAACGACGATCTGAGTGGCGGTGTCCTTTTTCTATGGCGGAATCGATATCTAATATGCTCGGCACGGCAGAGGATGGCGATTCTTTTGGGTAACACTCCTAAAAAATCATAAATCACTACTTGGCTTTGAAGATGGTTATTGGAAAACCAAAATCTTTATCAGCTATAAGAGCTCGCTG
Source organism: Methanotrichaceae archaeon (assembly GCA_035560655.1). GTDB lineage: Archaea > Halobacteriota > Methanosarcinia > Methanotrichales > Methanotrichaceae > DATMZB01. Next base: position 268 of record DATMZB010000537.1, read on the forward strand.
GAGATCAGGTGGTTTCATGGATCTAGCATCGGTCTTGTTGTATGTTCAGGCTCTTCTGGTACTGGTAATATTCTTTGTGATAATATTGGGCGGATTCAAGGTCTGGGGCAAGAAGTCAGCAGTCCCCCCCATCTAAAATTATCACGGGACCCCCTGTGAAGGGGGCCGCAAAACCATTGCTTTTTTTAGCCGCGCTAGCTGATCTTCAGGATGATATCAATCTAAGCGCAGTCAGCATCTAAGCATAGGCTGACATCGACATCATGAGCGCAGGCCATGCCTATGCAGCATGATCAGCTCCACAGCACGGCCTCTGCTCATGATCGATCTATTGCAATCCTCAAGAGCTTAGTAGCCGCCAGCTCCCGAGCTGTAGCCGGTCGATGTCGGAGTGGTTGTTGGTGTGGTTGCAGTCGTCGTGCCGTAGGCTGCTGAAGAGGACGTAGTCGGCATGCCAGACTGAGCTGAGTAGGACGAGGCAGGCATTGCGCCATAGGTAGGGGTTCCGACTATGTTCAGCGCTGCAGAGGCGAACCCATTCACCATTCTGCTCACAGACTGGGAGAATGAGTATCCCGGAAGGCTTGCAGTCACGTAGTAGACGCCATTTGGAGCATTTATGCCGTAGTAGCCGAGCGAGTTGGTGGTTGTGGAGAATGTCCCACTCTCATATATGTTGGTGAGTATCACCTGCGCCCCGGCTATGCCGTTGCCTGATGGGTCCACGACCCTTCCAGCCAAGCCAAAGCCTGTCAGAATGCTGGCTGGGCCGGATGTTATAGTGCTGTAAGGATTGAAGCCATAGTAGTAGCTCGGTGCATAGGGCGCGACATAGGCCGACTGGCCATAAGGCATTCCTGGGAGGTGCTGGGTGTCAGAGTAGTAAATGGGCGTTCCCAGCGGGTCCCCGCCAATGTAATTGATCTGGTTGGCATAGTATGCAGACGGGTAAGGTGCGACATAGGATGGCTGGCTGAGCGGCATCCCTGGAATGTGCTGAGTGTTCGAGTAATAAACGGGCGTTCCCAGGTAGTCATAGTTTGAGCTGGACAACTGGGCAAGAGATGAGCCGGCCCCAATAAGGAGCATGGTCATCATCAGTATTATATATCTTATCAAGTATTTCGACCCCATCTAAAAACCCCAATATATAAGCATCCACTCCGGACTTAAAGTTTATCTTGCTTGATAGGGAGTGATAGTGCAAAACTAGGAAAGGCTGTATAAGTCCTTTGTGCACCCTGCAACCGGGACCTGAGACGGATCGGCAGGCGGGGCTTTGAAGGTTCCATCCAGGCATACGGCGAAAATGTTCGGCTTCTTGATGGATCATCAATTAACGAGACGGGCTGCGTTTGATCTGCGCTGGACTTTATGTGTCCTAATCTAAGGCCAAAAGAGATCTACGAATAAAAAGGACTACCAAAATCAGATAAAATTTGGAGAAAGATCTCCCCGGGCGCAAAGCCGAGGAGAGAGATTCAGGCCTACTCAGCACGCAGAGCTTCTATTGGATCGAGCCTGGCAGCCTTGTTGGCTGGATAGACGCCGGCAATGCCTGTGGTGAGCACTCCAAAGAGCAGGCCTATAACTACTGACTGAGGAGTCACCACTGCGGGCAGGCCGGCCAGAGCGCCAATTGCCAGCGATCCTATGGCACCTAAAGATATGCCTATGATGCTGCTGACAACGCCCAGGACCCCAGCCTCCAGAAGGTACTGCATCTCTATATCGCGAGTAGTGGCTCCTATTGCCTTCATGGTCCCTATCTCGCGTATGCGCTCCTTCACTGTGAGCATCATGACATTGGATATTCCAATTCCGCCGACGATAAGAGAGATGGCGCCTATACCTCCTAGGGCATACTTGATCATGGACAGTATGCTCATGAGCGAGGAGAGCATGTCTCTGGCAGTGGTGGCATCGTAAGCCTCATCTTTATGGTACCTTTGAAGGTCGTTTTTTACCCTGGCAACAACGTCCTCAACCTTAGTCGGGTCATCAACGGTCACCTGGAAGGTGCTGTAGTAGTAGTTATCCCTGCCCAGGAGCTCCTTTAAGGCCTTGTGAGTTATGTACATCTGATTATTTGGGTTGCTTTGGGGGCCTCCCATGGAAGACTGCTCCTCCTGTTGCAGGACTCCCACAACCTTGAAGTCCATGTATCGGTCCTGATAGTACAGCCTTATCTTGTTTCCTGGCGTGACCTTCATCCTGAAGAGGTCCTCAGAGACGCCGCTTCCAATGACTATAGACTTATAATCCGAGTCTGTGAGGAACCTGCCAAGGGCGACTTTGCTCTTGACATCGGTCTCCTTTTTTGGGTCCACTCCTGTAAGGCTGGCTGAGGCGTTCTTGTCCCTGAATGATACCACCACACTGGCGCCAGTCTCTGGCGCGACATTCTTGACCCCGACCACGTTCTCCAGGATCTTTGTATCTTTATCTGTGAACTTTGCAGGGTCTTGTGGAGACCTGAAGCTAGGCTGGCTGCTGGGTCCGAAGTGGAATGTCCCTGGCACCACGTGTATGACGTCCAGGTCGAAGGCGGCAAACTGGGAGGATACACCCGAGTAAAGCCCTTCACCCACTGAGAGCATGACAACTATTGCCATGACGCCAATGATTATTCCAAGGCTGGACATGAGGGTCTTGAACCTGTCGGCCTTGAAGCCGACAGCGATGTACTCCAGCATATCAGGGAGCTTCATCTCTCCTCCTTATGCATCATGTACCTCAGGCCTGCTTGTTTGATGCCTTCTTGCGCCTGTACAGGTAAACACCACCGCCAAGCACTGCCAGGACTGCGACAATTCCAGCAGGTATCAGCATGCCGTTTGTGTTGCTATCTGTCTTTGGTGGGACATAGCTGGTAGCATAGGCCTCTGACTGGTGCCAGGTCTCTCCATTCTTGAAGACTGATGTGAAGTTGAGCTTCACAGGGCTGTTTATGGGCCTGTCTGAGTCTATGCCGAAGTTTATTGTAAAGACCTCATCAGAGTCCATGGTGCCTATGTAGTACTCCTCGGGCGAGAACCTGATTCCGGGGGATGACGGCTTTATGGTCACCGCATTTATGGTGTTGCCCCTGGGGTTGGCCACATTCAGGCTGATGCTCGGCTTTGTGGGGACCTCGGCCCTGGCAAGGCTCACTGGCGATGAGTCTATCTGGACTGGGATCTTGCGGTTGATCTGGATCATGTCATAGCCGCCCTGTACATTGAAATCCAGGAAGTAGGTCCCGTTTGGTATATCATCGCTGGCCTTGATCTTGTAGTACACAGTCACCTTGTCATCAGGTCCGATCATGCCCAGATCCTTATAATCGTTGCTTGTGACTGTGATCTGATCGGTACCGATAAGCTTTGTGCTGTTTATGGGCGTGGACAGGATAAGGCCCGTGGCCTCTTTGCCAACTCCGTAATCTGCAGCACCGTTTTGCATCTCTATTGCTACCACTGCAGAGTCCCCGGGCATGAGCACAGATGGCGTGATTGTGGCCTGGATGTTCACTGGCATGTGATAGTCGTAAGATGCACACGCCTGCCCTAAAACCAGCACCATGAGCAGGGCTGCTGCAGCCAGAATGTGGGCCTTCATCAAGCCTCCTCCAGGACACGGCCGTCTCTAAGCCTGACTATCCTTGTGCAGTCTTTGGTGATCTCTGGATTATGCGTGACCATGATTATGGTCCTTCCTTCATCGTGTAACTTTTTCATGATTGCCATGACCTCGCCGCTGCTTTTAAGATCCAGGTTGCCCGTAGGCTCGTCTGCTATTATAAGCCCGGGATCGTTTGCCAGTGCTCTTGCAATGGCCACCCTCTGACGCTCTCCGCCGGAGAGCTTGAGGGGGCTGTAGTTGAGCCTGTGCCCCAGACCCACAGCCTTTAAAAGCTCTACAGCTCTTGGCCGCCTCTCTGCAGCCGGCACATCGGAGAGGACCATTGGCATCTCCACGTTCTTCTGGACTGAGATCCTGCCTATCAGGTTGAATGTCTGAAATATGAAGCCCATATCCTCTCTTCGAATCCTTGCAAGCTCCTCCTCAGAGGTCTTGCTGATGTCCTTGGAGTGGAGGAGGAATCTGCCCCTGGTCGGGCGGTCCAGGCATCCTATCAGGTTCATGAGGGTGGATTTGCCGCTGCCTGAAGGCCCCATCAGGGCCACGAACTCGCCTTCCTCTATCTTCAGGTCTATTCCTTTGAGCACAGAGACCTCGCTGTCTCCTATGCGGTAGGTCTTCTCTATGCCCTCCAGCTCAACCACGCTCTTAACTGGATCCATATCTTTCATCGCCATTGACTTGTTATAAGTCAGTCTCCAAAGGAAACTGCTGACTTCATATCTGCAGGATGAACCTGTAGTCGTTCACGCCAAGCACCCTTGTCAGGTGCTCCTCAAGGGCCATGCGCAAGGCCTCTCGATGCCCTTTGAACTCCGACCCTTCAGCCACCTCACACTGGTCGAGCATGAAC
>DATMZB010000538.1:0-9575 GCA_035560655.1 Methanotrichaceae archaeon
GCGGTAGGGTGGAGTTAGCTCTACTTGTATTTAAAATTATCATCTTTATCTGGTTAGAAATCAAAAAGCAGTTGACTATTTAGGATTCGAAACTATAATTAGTAACTGTGATACGGACTGTATAAATAAAACAAAGAGATGGCCTGTGGTCAGATGACCAGCTGGCCCTTGCCGTAGAGATCATCTGCGACCTGATTGAGGCTTGGCCCTTTGACCTCGCCGCCATAATCAGGCAGGATCGCCACATGCTTGCCTGCATACTTGCTCTTCAGGTCATTTATGTAGCTGACCTGGGAAGCCTTCTTGCGGCGGCAGTAGTCGCAGTCGCATCCTTCCATGACGTGGTTGATTATAATTGAGCTCACATACACGCCGTGGGATTCGACTGTGTTTATGAGTCTCTGGCTTTCGAGCACTGCAGCCTTCTCTGGTATGGTCACAACAGTGATAGTGGCTGTATTCCTGTCAAGGAGGGCGTTTCTCATTGTCTCTGACTTGACACGAAGGCTCCTGATCTCCCCCAGTATTGCATCGCCAAATCCAGACTCGAGGACGTTTAGCATTCCCATCCACTTGGACTTCATGCCCATGACCCTGGTTATGAACCCGGTGGTGACTGAGGGCAGATTGAGAAGAGGCAGAACCATAGCCGTAGGCGCAGAGTCTATGACTACAACATCGAACTTGCCTGAGGTGAATATATCGTAGAGCTTATCCATGAATATGAAGTCGCTGAGGCCCGGGAAGTGTCCAAAGTCCTCAGGCTTCACTTCGAGTTCAAAAAGGCCGAAGAGCGCGGTGAGCATGTGCCTGTATCTCTGGTAGAACTGCTTTGACTCCTCCTGGATATCTGGCTCGAAGGCATAGAGCTTATCGGCAATCTTTGTAGGCTGCTTTCCAATGGAAACTTCAAGAATATCAGATAGAGAGTGGGCCGGGTCCATTGAGAAGGCCAGAGTCTCTAAGCCCTTTCCCGAGGTCCATAGAGCTGTCGAGGCTGAGCAAACGCTCTTGCCCACGCCGCCTTTACCTGCAACATATATGAGTCTCACAAACAGTATTTGGCACGGCAAAGATTTACTTTTTGCGCCTGCAATCAGCAAGGCCCGTCTGAGCTTGGACCAGGTGAGGCACGCATCCAAAGAGTTAATATGGCTGTGGATGATCCAGTTACAAGAATCCCAGTTATCAAGGTCCTAATCGAGGAAGGTCCATGAAGAGAAACATTAAAGTTGAACGCCTTAATCAGAAGCCAATAGAGCAGCAAGAGATTGAACTGGTAGAGAGAAAGGGCGTGGGGCACCCTGATAGCGTGGCCGACGGCCTGGCTGAATCCATAAGCCGTGCGCTTTGCCAGGAGTACCTGGAGAGGTTTGGCGCAGTGCTTCATCACAACACCGACAAGACCCAGATAGTGGCAGGCAGGTCCAACCCGGCCTTTGGCGGCGGCGAGGTCATCTGTCCCCTATACATACTGCTTACAGGAAGGGCCACAAGGACCTTCAAAGGCCAGGAGATACCTGTAGACACAATAGCCATAAAGGCCGCCAGGAAGTGCCTGCATGAGGCGTTGTCCAATTTGGACGTCGCCAACCATACCATCCTCGATGCAAAGATTGGCATGGGCTCCTCAGACCTGAGGGACGTCTTTGGAAGGAAGGTTCCAAGCGCGAATGATACCTCCTTTGGAGTGGGCTATGCCCCTCTCTCAGAGACTGAATCCATAGTCTACAATACAGAGAGAGAGCTCATGAGGCTCAAGAAGGAGATACCGGCCATTGGCGAGGATATAAAGGTCATGGGAATGCGTGAGGGTGATAATATCAACCTGACCATCGCCTGCGCCATGGTCGACAGGTATGTTGATGACCTGAAACACTACGTCCAGACGAAGAACGAGATCGTCCAGCACATCAACGAGTATGCCAAAGAGTTCACTGCCAGAAAGGTGAACGCCCAATTAAACGTGGCAGATAACGTAGAGCAGGGATCGGTATATATCACAGTCACTGGAACCTCTGCCGAGATGGGAGACGATGGAGCTGTGGGCAGGGGCAACAGGACCAACGGCCTGATCACACCCAACCGGCCCATGAGCCTTGAGGCAACCTCTGGCAAGAACCCCATCAACCACGTGGGCAAGATCTACAACCTCCTGTCCATGGTCCTCTCAAAGGACATAGCCTCAAATGTGGATGGCATTCAGGAGGTCTACATAAGGCTGCTCTCACAAATAGGACAGCCCATAGACCAGCCCCATGTGGCAAGCATCCAGATAGTGCCAAAAGAGGGAGCCAACATCTCCAGCATCCAGCCCCAGGCCTATGAGATAGCCGACGGCTGGCTCGAAAATATAACCAAGATCCAGGAAATGCTCTTCAAGGGAGAGCTCAGCACTTACTGAGCCGTCCCTTAAAAATCGAAGAGAGATTTCTGTCTCTTGGCAGCCTGATCGTCCTGATCAGGCTGCACTCCATCATCTTTCGGCTCTGTGGCAACCTCAAGTGCTGGATCTTCTTTTATCTGGGCAGATCTCTTCTGGTCATGCTTCTTTTGAACAGATCTCTTTTGAAGGGGTTTCTGCTTGACGGGAATTTGCTGATCAGGTTTTTGCAGATCGGACTCTTGCGGATCATTTTTTTGCAGATCAGGCTTTTGTTGATCGGTTTTTTCCTTATCGGGGCTATGTAAGACAGGGCTATACAGAACAGGCCTCAGAAGGTCAGGTATCTGCTGGTCAGGCCTCTGCCATCCCAGCTCAATATCCTCTATCTCCTCTGCCTCCCTGATTTTCTGGGCATCATCGAATATAGACTGGACCTTCTTGGTAGAGGTGGTGCTGCCTATGAGAAGGGCGATCTCGTCAGGGCTTAAATTCAGCTCTGCTGCCACTTTTGGAGCCAGCTTCTTGGACTTGAGGAGCAGGCCTATGAAATCCATGAGCTCTGACCTGGCATATCCCAGGCCAACGTGAAGACGCTTGGCGATCTTTGAAGCTGCGGAATCTCGGATGTTCCTGGCCCTGCGGCTCTGGCCCATCCTGCGCCAGATCCCTGGAGGCCTGAATGCCACATACCCGGACCTGCGCCTGGACTTGGCAGCCTGAACCCCGCCGGTCATCAGGAAGCTGGCATATCTCCAGAGCCCATAGTTCTGCCTGTTCCTGACCCTGCCGAGGAAGACATCCGACCTGGATAGGACATCAAAGCCCCTTTCCAGGTCCTCTCCCTCATATACCAGGGGCAGGTTCTCATCTATCCAGTGGATGAGATCTTCAGGGCTCTCATCCAGAGTGTAAGAGGCTTCCTGCGCCGCCTTCACATCGCTGCCCTTGAATATGATCTCCAGGACCTTGAATATTGATGACTTGACATCTCTCTCTGCAGTGGCCACATCCTCGGCACGAAGCTCGGTCTCTCCAAGGGCTGCAGCCTGGAGGTCGTTTACTGCAGACCGCATGTCTCCGCCTGCCAGCTCGGCTATCTTCTCCAGGGCCTCGGGCTCGCAGCTTATGCCCTCTGCATTGCATATCGACCTCATGGCCGAGGCAACGGTCGTAGCCCTAAGAGAGCGAAACTGGATCCCTTTGGCTGCATCTCTGAGCTGCTTGTCCATCTCATAGTACTCATTGGCAATGAGAAGCACAGGCTGGCCTGTCTGCCTGACGAGTTTTAGCATGGCTGCGGCTCCGCCGCGATCGGCTGTGCCATGGAGGTTGTCAGCCTCGTCCAGGACTATGAGCCTCCTCCTGCCAGAGAACGTGGACTGCCTGGATGCGGGGCCTGTGATCTTCTCTATCATGCTTGCGGTCCTGATGTCGCTTGCATTCATCTCAATGTAGTCCCAGTCGAACTCCTCGGCCAGAGCAATGGCCGCCGATGTCTTTCCAGTGCCCGCCGGGCCATAGAGGATGGCCGCACGGGTCACTGGAATGCCCTTCTCCCATGACTGAGCCCAGGACCGGAGCTCAGTTACTGCCTTGTTGTTTCCCAGAATGTCCTCGAGGGAGCTGGGCCTGTACTTTTCAGTCCACTTGACCAGAACCACTTGGAATCACCTTTGCTTCATCTTCTCATCTATTGCACAATGCGCAGGCAATGACATGCACAGGCAATGGATATTCTTTATGCCAGTTACCAGACGCCTTCCCTTCCGGTCATCTCTCCAATCTCTATCTCCCATATGAGCATTGGCATCTTTTCGAGGTCCTCTCTCTTGAAGGGCTTGCCCCCATGGCCTTTCATCTCCATCTTGGTAAAGGAATCAAACATCCTCATCTTGGCTTCGATATCTGAGGAGAGGCTGGCCGTGCCATAGGCTATGACTGAGGTCCATCGATCCTTCTCCATAGCATCCACCTCAAAGCAGACCCTGGGGTTCTCTCTTGCTATCTGGACCTTCTTTCCGCCGGGCCTGGAATGGAGGAATATTTTCCCATCGCTGTAGACGTATGAGATGGGTATGACATAGGGCGCATCCCCTGCACTCAGGCCGAGCCTGCCAAACCTCGTCTTGGCCAGAATGTTCTCACACTCTTCCTTGGTCAAATCCCTGGGCTTCATCATGCCCTGTTCTCTAACCTATGCGATTAAATATCTTGCCTGAAGGTCGCGTTTGATGCGTCCGGGCCTGCAGCAGCTTTAGAATAATGCGGAAGCTATAACTCGAATCTGATCCCATAATGACTGTGGACTGGCTTTTTCTATCAATACTTGGCACGGCATCCATCTCTGCTACCAGCATCATAGACAAGTTCATTCTGAACCGCTATGTCCAGAACTCCACAGCTTACCTGATCTCCCTGGTCATAGTTCAGCAGATCTTCGCACTCATCATCCTGGCCTTCAGGGGCGCTGGCATCCTGTACTCTTCATCTCCTGCAGGGCTCATCCCGGGCTTTTTGCTTATGGCTGCCTGGATCGCCTATCTGCGAGCCCTCCAACTGGAGGATGTATCCAGGGTGATGTCTCTCACTTTTGTCTACCCCGTATTCATCTTCCTGGGCTCTGGCCTGCTGCTGGGGGAGGCTTTACCCCTGAAGAACTATGCAGGAGCAGCGCTGCTGTTGATCAGCGCTTTTTTTGCCTCATATCGACGCTCGCCGGGTACTGGATTTATGGCCTTATCGCCAGCACTCAAGTACCTCTTCTGCTTTTGGATATTCATAGCCACGTACTCTGTGCTGATCAAGATGCTCCTCTTACAGATGGATGAGTGGCAGATCTATGTCCTATCATCGCTTGGAAGCCTGCTGGCGGCAGTTCCTCTCCTGGCCATCAGGGCTATAAGGTCTGAATCACTGGCGATCTTTTACAGAGGACTATTGGTTATAGGAGCCGTTCTCCTTGAGGAGAGCCTCGATTTTTCAGGCCGCATATGCATGATCTTCGCCTATGCCCTGGGATCTGTGGCTCTGGTCTCAAGCGTGGGCGCTCTCCAGCCGCTGATTGTGCTATCATATATAGTGATCCTGAGCCTGTTCCGGCCCGGTCTCATCCACGAGGAGATTGGGAGAGATACCCTGGCATTGAAGCTGGCTGCTGTGGTCCTTGTAGCTTTGGGAATTTTTTTAATACAATAAAACATATAAATCAGTTTAATAGATTATCCTCATCGGCTTAACCTTGATTTTAAATAGGGCAAGGCAGAAATCAATGTAGGCAGGATGGAGGAGCAAGGTCACATGGATGATTTTACAGCAAAGTTTCCATACATTCCAGAGAGGATATCGGGCATGGCAGAGCTGGCCACGAATCTGTGGTGGTCATGGCACCCAGAGGCCAGGGCGCTCTTTCACATGCTCAACCACACAGGCGTATCTCCAGGCACTCACAATCCAGTAAAGCAGCTCCATGATTTGGACAGGACTGATCTGGATGCCGCAGCCACCGACCCCAGGTTTCTGAGGCATTATGATTCAGTGATGGCAAGGTTCAGGTCCGACATGAGGGCTAGGGGAGGCTGGTTCTCTACAGCCATAGCCGACCCGGAGACGTCTCCCATAGCATACTTCTCGGCCGAGTTCGGGCTTCACCACTCTCTGCCCCTCTATGCCGGAGGACTCGGATTTCTTGCAGGAGACTTCCTGAAAGAGTGCAGCGACCTTGGGGTTCCAACCGTTGGAGTGGGGTTCATGTACCCCGAGGGGTACCTCCGCCAGAGGATATCTGCAGACGGATGGCAGATGGGAGAGAGCGAGACCCTGGACAGGGAGCACGCCCCCATTTCCCGCGTCCTGGATAAGAACGGCAAGCCCATGATCATAAAAGTCCCAATCATTGAGTTCCCAATTTACCTGGAGGTCTGGAAGGCCCAGATAGGAAGGGTGCCTCTCTACCTCATAGATACCGATATCGAGGGGAACGATCCCTGGAACAGAGGCATGTCCTCGCGGCTCTACATAGGCGACTCTGAGCAGAGGCTGATACAGGAGATAATCCTGGGCATTGGCGGCACCCAGGTCCTCAATGCCCTGGGAATAAAGCATTCTGTGCTGCACTTAAACGAGGGCCACTCAGCCTTTGCATTACTTGAGAGGATCAGGGAGAAGATAGAGAAGGGCCTGAGCTACAGGGACGCCGCGGAGCAGGTCAGGGCAACGACGGTCTTCACAACCCATACCCCCGTGCCCGCAGGCCATGACGTCTTCCCGTTCCCGCTGATGGAGAAGTATTTTGCATCCTACATTCCTCTGCTCGAGCTCAGCCATGACGAGTTCTTTGCTCTTGGAATAGACCCCAAGAATCCGTCTGCAGGGTTCAATATGACCGCCTTTGCCCTCAGGATGTCCTCATACAGAAACTGCGTCAGCAAAAAACACAGAGAGGTTGCGGTCAAGATGTGGCAGCATCTCTGGCCCAACCTGTCAGAGGAGAATGTGCCCATAGACTACATCACAAACGGGGTCCATCTGCCTACCTGGCTCGACTCAAGGATGGTGGCTCTCTTCAACAAATACCTCGGCCCGGGCTGGCTCGATGATACAGACAATCGCTACATCTGGGAGCTGGTCGACGACATTCCTGATTCTGAGATATGGCGGATTCACAGGACGATGAAGATGGTGCTCATAGCCAACATGCAGGAGCGTGCAAGGCTCAGGTGGCACAACGACCACGCGGATCCAAGCGTTGTTCTGGCATCTGGAGTGACCTTCGATCCAAATACTCTGACCATAGGCTTTGCGCGCAGGTTTGCCACATACAAGAGAGCCACCTTGGTCCTAAAAGACCCCGAGAGGCTAAAGAGGATCCTGAATGACAAGTCCCGCCCTGTCCAGATGGTCTTTGCAGGCAAGGCCCATCCTGCAGACAATGCCGGAAAGCTGCTGATCCAGCAGATCTTCAATGCAGCCAAGGACCCATCCTTTGGAGGCCGTGTGGCATTCGTAGAGGACTATGATGAAGAGCTGGCCCAGTACCTGGTACATGGCGTGGATGTCTGGCTCAACACCCCACTACCTCCATTTGAGGCCTCGGGCACAAGCGGAATGAAGGCAGAGGCTAACGGCACGCCTCAGCTAAGCGTCATGGACGGCTGGTGGATAGAGGGCTACAACGGCAAGAACGGCTGGGGCTTTGACGGCGATTTAACTGACCGCCAGGACGCCAGGGACGCAGAAGAACTTTATAGCATTCTTGAGAAAGAGGTGATACCTCTTTACTATAGCATTGGAGAGAGCGGACTGCCCCATTCCTGGATCAAGGTCATGAAGGAGGCCATAAAGAGCACGGCTCCTGCCTTCAGCTCTCGAAGAATGGTCAAGGATTATGCAACTAAGTTCTACAAGAACGCCCTGAGGTCGGCTTCAGAGCCTACTTTGAGGCTGTAGCGAGGAAGATGAGAGGCGACCTGGACATTGTCCTGGAGTATCACCAGGCTACCAAGCACCGCCCCACAGGCTACGCCAGAGGTCCGGCAGGGCTTGACTGGGCAAACGAGCCCAATCCCTTTCGCAGGTACATGGGATCCGAGCAAATCCCTCTGGAGAAGCTGGATCTGGGCGAGAAGCCAGAGAAGCTTGATAAGTCCAGCATTTCTCGGCTCTTCTACGGGGGCTTGGCCCTCTCGGCCTGGAAGCAGTCCGGGGGCGCCAAGTGGTCTCTCCGGGTTAACCCATCCAGCGGCGACCTGCATCCGACAGAGGGGTACCTGATCTCAGGACCAATATCAGGACTGATAGATGAGCCTGGAGTCTTCCATTACTCGCCCCAGGTTCACGGCCTGGAGCTGAGAGCACGGATTCCTCATGATGCCTATGAATCTCTGGGACTGCCAGAAGGTACAGTGCTTATAGCGCTATCGTCCATATTCTGGCGAGAGTCCTGGAAGTATGGAGAGAGAGCATTTCGGTATTGTCAGCTGGATGTAGGCCATGCCTTAGCTGCCCTGAGCGTATCTGCCTCCTGCCTGGGCTGGCATGCTGCCCTGATTGACGGCCTTAGCACTGACCAGATCGGCCTCCTGGCCGGGATATCTGGTGGAGAGGAAGGCGAGACTGAGCGGCCTGACTGCCTTATTGCCATCCAGAGCATTAGCGCAGATGGGAAGATCCAGATAGCCCCTGAGGTGCTGGAACACTTTAGAAGGATATCCTGGCTTGGCACTCCAAACAGGCTCAGCAGAGAACATGTTTCCTGGCCGATCATCGGCATGGTGGCTGAGGCCGTAGCCAAGCCCAGGACTGAGGATCATTTAGGTCCAAAGGGAGCTGGCGCCCCTAATTCATGGTGCAAGATTGCACGCAGCCGCAGAAGCGCCCAGTCCATGGACGGGAGGACGGTCATGCCCCAGGAGTTATTCTACAGAATCCTTGGCCGGGTCATTCCCGGCCGGACGCCCTTCGATGCCCTGCCTTGGCCTGCCCAGGTCCATATGGCGCTCTTCGTGCACAGGGTTCAGGGTCTTGGCAGAGGCCTGTATATGCTTGTGCGTGACCCCGGCCAGTCGGAGGCCGTGAAGTCTTGCCTGCGGGACGACTTCTCCTGGGAGCGGCCGCCGGGGTGCCCTGACGGACTCGGGCTGAGGCTGCTGGCTTTGGGGGACGCCAGAGAGGCTGCGAAAATATCATCCTGCCGGCAGGACATAGCATCTGATGGGTGCTTTTGCGCTGCAATGATCGCCCTGTTTGAGGAGCCTTTGCACGAAAAGGGACCATGGTTCTATCCAAGGCTCCACTGGGAGTGTGGCATGATAGGCCAGACTCTTTATCTTGGTGCAGAGGAATCGGGGCTAAAAGGCTGCGGCATAGGCTGCTTCCTGGATGATGTGGTGCATAGCCTTCTTGGAATAAAGTCCAGGGAGTATCAGGACCTGTACCACTTCACAGTGGGAATGGCAGTTGAGGATAAGCGGCTGACAACCCTTCCGGCCTACTCCTGAATTCTCATATATTCTAACTCCCTTTTTTCTATCCCCAGCTAGAGCAGCAACGACAAAGTTCAGCGCGAGCTTATGCGTCCCCAGACTGACGTTTCGTGCTGGAGTCGCAGCTTTAGCAAATACTTGTAAAGCGATCTGGGAATAATTGTCTGCATATCGGCAGATACAGGGGTGATTATTAAGATAATTGCCTG
>DATMZB010000539.1:0-2087 GCA_035560655.1 Methanotrichaceae archaeon
CGAGCTTTGAACATTAAATGGCATCATAGTTGAGCTAAACTTAGATGAATTGCAATTTAGATTGGCAATATGGCCGATGTGCCTCCGATATTGTCTTTGAAGTTGGCTGTCAGAGTTGGCATAGACAGGCACTCCGGAACACAGGATATGGCCAAGTTTCTTTATCTGTCTGGGGCGTCTAAAATAGAGCGGTTATCTAATCCCAGCCTGACTACAACGTAGACTTTTAATATGTATGAACGTGTAATAGAGTCGCACCGATCAGAAAGAGGCGCAGCAGTACATGCCCAGTACCAGATATACCAGGATAGAGATCACGCCAGAAGCATACCTGGCCCTTGAGGCAGAGGCCATTCTCCAAAGAAAGACCTTGAAGAAGCTTGCGTCCGATCTGATATTGAAGGGAGTCTCCAAGAAGGCGGTGGAGTTCGTCCAGGAGTCCAACATCACCAGCCCTGCCAGCACCAAGCCAAAGAATGAGAAGGCAGTAAGGGTGATCAAGAAGATAGGTGCTGCTGGGGTGAACATCGATGATCATCTCCTGCAGGCCATCCACAGGGTTCTCCTCGAGCAGGGGTATGAGGATGCCATGCTCTACATCGCCCAGCATACGGCACAGATTCAGCGCGATGAGCTTCACAGAGTGCTGAGCATCTGCCAGCAGTTCATGCTCCCTGTAGAGCTTGCTGCAGATATCATCAAAGACCTGAATAAGATCGAGTTCGGGGAGCAGTAATTTACCAAATCGCAATTTTCCAAAAGAAAAAGAACGGGCGAGATGCCTGAAGGACCTGATATCCATGCATCAATCCCTGGCATCTCCAATAACAGATCTTTTAGCGCTCGATTACCAGCTTATCTGAAGCCGGCTCAGTCTTGAGCTCCACAGGTGCGATCTCCAATGTGAGCTTCTCGGACATCCTCATGACGGTAAGCTTGCACTTGGCATCGATCTTCTCCTCAGTGAGGATCTTGTGCAGGTCATCTACATTCTCTACTGGCTTGTCGTCAAAGGCCACTATCACGTCGCATCTGAGCAGGCCGGCTTTATCTGCGGGGCCATCTTTGTCTATCCCTATGACCATGACTCCCTTCTCGCACTGCAGCTCGAAGGTCTTGATTACGTGGCTCTCAGGGGTGATGTCCTGCCCGGCCATGCCAAGGTAGCCGCGCCTAATCTTTCCATCCTTGATGAGCTTTTCGGCCACGAACTTGGCAGCGCTTGCGGGTATGGCAAAGCAGATTCCCTGTGCAGGGTATATGATGGCAGTGTTGACGCCTATGACCTCTCCGCGTGAGGTGACAAGCGGCCCGCCGGAGTTTCCGGGGTTCAGGGCAGCATCTGTCTGGATGACGCCGTCTATCAGCCTTCCTGAATCGGTCCTGAGAGACCTGCCAAGAGCGCTCACCACACCAGAGGTTATGGTGCACTGGAACCCATATGGGTTGCCCATGGCCACTACAAGCTGGCCTACCTTCAGTGACTTGGAGTTGCCAAACTCAGCAGGGACCAGGCCCGTGGCATCGACCTTGATGACTGCCAGGTCCATATAGGGGTCGTCACCTATCAGCTTTGCAGGAAGCTTCCTGCCGTCAGACAGGGCGACATCGATCTTTACTGCTTTGTGAACTACATGGCTGTTTGTCAGGACAAATCCGTCCTCAGTGAAGATGAAGCCTGATCCTGCGCCGCGTGCCCCATAGTACTTGGAGCCTATCCTCGAATGACGGGGAGCGTGATGAACCTCCACGTTCACTACCGAGGGGCTGATCTTCTCAGCAGCGCTGACCACCGCCTTGGAGTATGAATCAAGGAGCTCATCATCAGACGGAACGTGGACCTCTGGAACCATGAGATCTTCAGGTGGACTTTGTATTAGGGTTTCCATATCTATTATTTACCTCATGTGTTACTAACCACGAGTTAGTATCGTAATGATATTTAAATTTCACCCTCCTCGATATCCTCATCGGCGAGGCCAGTTAGTACCCTAGTCCCAAGGACAGTTCTGCGAGCTTTTCAGCGAGTCTCCAGAGCTTCTATGCAGGTCTTCATCTCTTACCAGGGTCGATGGTTGGTCTGGCAG
>DATMZB010000540.1:0-6180 GCA_035560655.1 Methanotrichaceae archaeon
GCAATGTATCATGTGAGCCATGAAAGGACGTGTTATGCAAAATCGACAGTATGAGATCCCGTTTCAGAAGTTACCCTCTGAATTTGCTCACCTATTTCTTCGCCAAAAGCTCAGCGATGCTCCAGCGAAGGGCGCGCCAACGATTATATTTAAAAAGTAAGTGGTCAGCCGCCACAGCCCCACCAGTGCGCCTATGATATTATGGGGAACAAATAGTGAGTAAAGATAGCTCATGGATAGCTCTGCCACGCCGCTTCCGCCTGGAGTCAGAGGTGCCAGGGAGATCATGACCATTATGAGCTGCGAGGTAATAGAGAGGAGCAGGCTTGGACTCTGGCCCAATGCCAGGAGAATGGCTGAGGGAACCAGAAACTCACTCATCCATATAAGCGCAGTTGTGACAATCATCATTGGTATCTTGGTTCTGGCACCCTTTGCCAAAGTGAGGCCCGCCTCTCTAAACATCCAGACCTCCTTCTCTATGAGCCGAACAAAGCGGTTATTCTCCCCAAACCTGGTCTTTAGCCAGATTATCATCCTCTCTATCCTCTCAGGCTTGGTCAGGATCTCCCTGATGAAGACCAGAAAGAGGATCATTATCACTAGAAAGGGAGCTCCCACCTTCAGCCCAAAGCCTATCGAGAAGTCTGAGAAGATCAGGAATATGGCCAGGGCGATGACAAAGAAGACCCCGTCAAAGAGCCTCTCTGCCAGGATCACTGCAGTGGCGCTGCCATAGTTCATTCCTCCGTCTGACAGCATCTTTATCCTTAAGGGCTCTCCACCCGCAGAGGATGGAGTGATGGCCCCAAGAAAGTTAGAGGCCAGTGTGGCGCGCAGGGCCAGGCCAAACCTCAAATTATAGCTCAGCATTGAGGAGAAGAACTTGATCCGCACAGCCCAGAAGATCCAGGAGGAGATGTGAAGCACCAGTGCCAGTAGCATGAACTTGGGATCGACCTGAAGGAGAGAGCGCAGGTTATGGCTGATGCCAGTGTACTGGGATATGATTATAATTGAGGCAATGCTTATGGCAATCGCCAGAAGCATCTCCTTCGTCCTTTTAGGTTTTTGATTAGATGCCAAGGTAGGTTCTCCCCAAGTAAAGCAGGAGCTTCGAATTAGAATCAGGGATTATAAAGGCTGATTAACCAATCAACCTTTCGGAGCTCATATCATCTCGGTTGAGGAGAGAGCGCCGTGAGATATACTTAATAGCCTTGAGTCCTCCTTGATGCCAAGCTCAGCGCCCAAAGGAGCCGAGATCATGTCACCTCATCATATATCGACTCTATCTCATCTAAAACTCTGGGCCAGGAGTACTTCTCTATCACAGCACTTCTTCCGCGTCTCCCTAGAGCCTCCCTGAGAGGCTCGTTTTCATGGAGGTCTAATATGAGCTGGCAAAGCTCAGATCTATCCGAGAAGACCATGCCGCCCTCCCTGGCAACCTCGCTCACGCCCGGGGTATCAAAGGCCAGCACTGGCGTCTCGCAGGCCATGGCCTCCAGGAGCACTATTCCGAATGCCTCCAGCCTGACTTCTGTGGGCAGCACCAGCATCTCTGCTCTGGAGATGAGATCTATGAGCCTGCGGTACTCTACCCTGCCAGTGAACAGGGCATCCACGCCCAGCTTTCGGGCACGCTCCTCCAGATTCTTCCTGTCATATCCATCCCCTGTCAGCACCAGCTTAATGTCTGCCTCCTTCTGAACATCGCTCATGGCAGCTATCAGAGAATCTATGCCCTTGTAGTCCACCAGCCTGCCCACATATATGACATAGGGCTTTCTGGATTTGCCTGGTTGATACAGGGAGGCATCTATGGCATTGGGCACTATCCTTACTTTATGTAAATACTGACTCAATGTCTTGGAAGTCTCTGCATAGCTCCTGGTGGTGGCAATTATTATCTCGGCCTTGTCCAGCACCGGCTTTACCATCTCCTTATTGATCTGCTCAAGAGATCTCCTGAAGATTGAAGGAAACCCAAAGCCATTGACCTTGGCAGGCACTACAACATCATTATGGTAAGTCACTACATGAGGACTGGCCTCTCTCAGATGGAAGGCGAATGTGGGACTTGGGACATGGCTGTGGTAGATATCTGCCCGGGTCTTTGGAAACCTCAGGGGCACTGGGAAGTACATGAAATTTATGCAGGGCACGTGTATGAACTTCATGCTGCTGCTCCCGCAGGAGGATGCCACCTCAACATCATATCCTCTATTATGCAGCCCATCAGCTAATCCTTTCACATGATACTCAACTCCGCCCAGATGGGGTGGAAAATAGGGAGTGACCTGAAGTATCTTCATAAAATTCCATATATTATCAACTTCTTCAACACATTTAATCCTATTGTATTGACACAGTCAGGAGCGCAGGCGAAATGGCATATCTGTAATTGGAGCTGATGCAATTGATGCTGCTGCAAGTGGAGCAGATGAATTGATACCGCTATGAGCAAAGCAGATCCAAGCACAGAGGCATATACGCAACACGCTAAAAAGAATTGAGCCTCAGGCTTCACTCATCTAGACAGCACTTTATCCCAGCGCTCATTGGCTCCTTTGATATACTGGTCATATGGAACAAGTGGTTTATCGAGCTGAGATTTGGTCTCCTCAGATAAGACCATATTCTCAACCACCTCTCTTCCAGCCTTCTTGACCTGCTTTCTGTACTTCCAGATCAGGGGCTTATAGGCAGATGGTGGGTCGCTCAGTATCGATCCCTCGCCGCGGTATATCTCGGCTACGACCCTGGAGTGGAAGTTCCTGGCCACTCTTCTGAAGAGCACGCTTAGAACCTGGAAATGGCTCTGCTCAGGGAAGCCGCAGTTGGAGATCACAACAATATCCGGAGATCGTTTGGACCCACCAGCGTGCCTTATCTCCCCATGCTCATCAGGCTCGAAATGAGGATCACCCAGCGGTATCAGCCTGTCCATGAAGTCCTTCATGATTCCTGTGACGTTATCTACATAGAGAGGCGTAGCAAAGACCGCTATATCAGACTCCATAAACTTGGGCAAGAGCTCCTTCATATCGTCCTTGACTACACATTCTCCAGGCGTTCCCGTCCAGCAGGTGAAGCAGCCGATACAGTGTTTTATGTTCTTCTGGGCCAGGAAGACGTTCTCCACCTGGGCTCCAGCCTCCTTTGCGCCATTCAAAAATTCCTCCACCATCACATGAGTATTGCCCTTCTCAGCCCTGGGACTGCCATTGAATGCCGTTATCTTCATAGCTGGATCCTCCCGATTCCTGTGAAATCTGCGACCTTGTCAAAACCCAGCCGATGCATGTGTGTATCGAAGGCCTGATCTAAAGATGCATGGGCTCAAGATCTTTAGGCTGCACATCCGTATATATTTATCTATGCCTGTCCATAAGATGATGCGATCCACTTAACTAAATCCTACACTCTGCCATGTGCAATCGCCGTCACTATCCTGCCGGATCCTGGCCAATGAACTGCAGGGCCATATGCCAGATATCAAGGTCTCGAATGCAGATCACGGCATTCACTTCATGCCTGAGGCCACAAATATGCTGATGCTCGCCTTCTCGCTCCCACATGATGAAGCTGCACAGCAGTTCTCTCCAACACAGCCAAGAGAGATTTTTTTCAGGCCTGCTTCCTCGAACCATCTCTGTATGGATTCTCTCTTGAAGCCCATCCATCGATCGTGATGCTCCCTCATCAGGAACTCAAATGAGTGCTCGTCAAGGTCAGTGATGATGAGCTTGCCACCTGGATTCAAGGCCCTTGTCATCTCTTTAATGGCCGCCTGAGGCGACTCCACGTGGTGCAGGTACATGTTGGCAAATGCATAATCCAGAGACTGGTCCTGGATTGGAAGGCGTTCTGATCCCCCCAGCCTGTACTCTATCCCCTCTATGCCTAAGAGCTTGGATTTCATCTCATCAAGCATGGCCTGGGACTGATCCACTGCAATGATTTTCAGCCCCCTGTGAATGAGGCCCTCAGTTATAAATCCAGTACCGCAACCAATGTCTGCAGCCAGCTCCCCAGGCCTTGGATCTGCCACGGATATGGCCTTATCCCTCACAGCCTCAGAGAAGAAGCTCGACCTCATCCCGTCCCACTGTGAGGCCACTTGATCGAAGTATTTCTCGTTGCTCACGACAATTCACCATATTAATTTTATATTGGACTTAGCATATCGAATTAGAGGGCAATACATATTCATGCCAGAGCTACAGGAGAATCAGGCCGTCTGAGCCTTTCATTGCTTGCAAGAAGTCCTCTTCATCCATCAGCTCAATAAGCTCTATCAGGGCCTCGTTCATGAGTCCCCGCTCGGCTAATGAAGGTTCATGAGCTATTATCCTGAGATCAGGGTAGGCATAGATGAGGTCAGCAAGGCTTGGCATCCCCAGAGGTTCACTATTCTGTCCGGCCAGTGCCAGGTATGCGCCATCACCATAAAGGCCCACGATCACACCGCCAACAGCCATGCTGACCATTGCGGCGTTCATGAGGCCGTAGGCCTTCTCACAGCCATAAGGGGCCGTGTCTAAGAGGTAGAATACGGATCTCATCTGGATAGGGAGATTACTTTATCGCTCGTTTTGAGCATATTTGCCAGCTCATAAATGCTGGAGATCTTTATGTCTTCAGGATAATCCTTGCAGCTCTGATCTTCCCCGGCTCTGTAGCCTCTGGCTGTGGCACATCTCATGCAGCACCTTATGGTTGCACCCTCCCTGGCCAGCTCTAAGAACAGATCTCCAATGTTGGCGAAGATGGTGGGCCTCTGCCCGACCTTTGGGATATGCACACCGTCCAGGTAAAGGAAGACATTGACCCTATAGTGCTTCGAGGCAGCTCTGGCTATCTTATAAGCCATCTCGGCCTGCTCTGAGATATACGGCCCGTCTGTCAGCACTATGGTCAGCGTCTTCAAGTCCATGCCTACAGATATTCCATCAGGGCCTTGAGGTGCTCCAGGTTAGTCCCATATCCGGCATCAAGCAGAGGCGTGCACTTGCTAAGCGCGGTCTCGCCGCCGACCAGCCGTATGGCAAATGAGTAGCAGCTCTGCTCGCCGCATATTTTGCAGTTCGTCTGGGGCAGGTACTTATTGATCTCCATGTGGTCTACCCGCACCTTCTCTCTTGGCACAGGGGTGATGCCCTTTGCTATGGCCCCGTTTATGGTCCCCTTGAGGTCCTCCAGAGCATCTCTTGCCTCCTGCTCGCTCTTTATCATGGTCATGGTTATGTTCCCAGTGGAGTAGATGGTTGTAAGGACATTTCCCTTCTGGATTATCAATGCTCCAATCTTCTCAGAGTACCTGGCCCTGGGAAACAGCGGCTCCAAGAGCTTGAGCGCCCCACCAAGAGGGGGAGACACACGGGCTATTATCCTGAATTTTGTGCTATCTGCAATGCAGGGCAGGAGCTGCTTTACCTCGGCGATCTCAATTGTCTTTGTCCCTGCAAGATCCTTCCTGGCCTCCACAGGCTTCTCTGCCTTGGATTCCATGAAGTTCTTTCCAAACTCTGTGAGCTCTAAGGCACCGTCCTTTGTCTCAGCAAGACCTGCCTGCTGCAGCATCTGGAGGTGATAATCCAGCATGCTTGGGCCTGCAGATTTGGCGATCTCATCAGGCGTCCTCCTTCCCTCAGTCAGCATGGCCATTATCTTTCTTCTAGTGGCATTGGCCATGGCGTTGGACACCAGCTTCACATCTGCTTTTGCTCCTGCCATTTAAATACTCCTTATCCCTTTATCCTTTTCACCAAGTTGATCATATCAATTATAGCCACATCCGATAGCCTGTAATGACACCATTTCCCATCTTTCCTCTCCTTAACCAGGCCCGCGTCCTCTAATATGGAGAGGTTATGAGATATGGAAGACTGCGGCTTTTTCAGGGCAATCATTATCTCACAGACGCAGAGCTCCCCGCCCATCAGGAGCTTCAGGATCTTGAGCCTGGTAGGGTCTGCGATCGCTTTAAAGACCTTGACCTCTTGATTCAGCTTTTCGTCATCTATTCTATCCATGAGGCTGCAGATCTGGATACATCTCTCTTTGGCCCTCTCTCGATCTCCAATAAGCCTCATCAGGCTCTTCTCGGCCTCACAGCACGCATCCTGGCACTCGCACGCTTTATCGCTTTGCTGCAATATTATCCTCCATCGC
>DATMZB010000541.1:0-6639 GCA_035560655.1 Methanotrichaceae archaeon
ATTGAAGAATGATCATAATGAGCAATTCGAGCCTTTGCTCATGTCAGGCCAAAATATAGATGAAAGTGTTATATGCATTGATGGCCATATCTAGCATCTAGTTTCAGGTAGCGTATCCTTCATTGAGGTGATGATTACGGCCACAGAGACCACCAGAGAGGCCCAGTTTTGGGAGAAGATAGATGGCGATGTCCAGTGCACCCTGTGCAACCAGCTCTGCCGCATAAAGCCCGGCAAGAGAGGGATCTGCGGCGTCAGGGAGAACCAGGAAGGAGCCTTGAAGACCCTCGTCTACGGCAACCTGATAGCTGCCAATGTGGACCCCATAGAGAAGAAGCCGTTCTACCATTTCCTTCCAGGGACCCTGGCCTACTCCATAGCCACCATGGGCTGCAATTTCAGGTGCCTCCACTGCCAGAATGCAGACATATCCCAGGCACCCAGGGAGACTGGACTGATCTCTGGCGGGTACGTCCCTCCAGAGGAGGTGGTGGCCGAGGCCCTGGCGTACGACTGCAAGACCATAGCCTACACCTATACAGAGCCGACGATGTTTTATGAGTACGCCTACGATGTCTCAGTCCTGGCCAGAGAGAAGGGGCTCAAAAACGTCTTCGTGACCAACGGCTATACTGGAGACGGTGCCCTGACAAAGATCATGCCCTACCTGGACGGAGCTAATGTCGACCTCAAGGGCGATGCCCAGTTCTATAAGAAGATATGCGGAGCAAAGATCGAGCCCGTGGAGAAGAACATTAAAAGGATGTGGGACGGCGGCGTATGGGTCGAGGTCACAACCCTTCTCATCCCCGGATATAACGACTCAGAAGAGCAGCTTCGAGGCCTGGCCGGCTTTCTGGCAGGAGTCTCTAAGGACATGCCCTGGCACGTCTCTGCCTTCTATCCCATGTACAAGCTCAAGGACGTTCCTCCTGCTGGCATAGAAACGCTACGCAGGGGGGTCAGGATCGGGCGTGAGGCAGGTCTCAGGTACGTATATGCCGGGAACATATCAGGAGCCAGCGATGACACCACCTGCCCGCAGTGCAATGAGTTGCTCGTTGAGCGCATGGGTTTCAGCGTCATGAAAGAAGCCGTCTCTTCGGGCCAGTGCCCCAAGTGCAAGGCAGAGATCGCCGGAGTCTGGTCCTGACGAATCTTTAAGTATTTGCCTGCCAACTTGGACAGGTATGCCATTTTGCAGCATAGAAGAGGCCATCGAGGAGATCAGGAAGGGCAACTTCGTGATCGTCCTGGATGATGAGTCCAGGGAGAACGAGGGCGACCTGATCGTAGCCGCAGAGAAGGCCACGCCTGAGGCCATCAACTTCATGGCCAAATATGGCCGGGGGCTGATATGCGTGCCCATGACTGCAGAGAGGCTAAAGGAAATAGGCCTCCCACTCATGACTTCAAGCAACACCGAGTCCATGGGAACTGCGTTCACGGTATCAGTTGACGGGAAGCACGGAGTCACAACAGGGATATCTGCCTTCGACAGGGCCGCAACGGTAAGAGCGCTCATAGATCCGGGTGCGACAAGTGGAGACCTCGTCACCCCTGGCCATATGTTCCCGCTGCAGGCCAAGGAAGGGGGCGTGCTCCGAAGGACAGGCCACACCGAGGCTGCAGTAGATCTGGCCAGACTTGCAGGGCTCTACCCTGCAGGAGTGATATGCGAGATAATGAATGAGGACGGCACCATGGCCAGGCGTCCCGAGCTTGAGGTCTTCTCTGAAGAGCACGGCATCAAGATGACGACCATTGAGGCCTTGATACGTTATCTGATGAGAAGAGAGAAGCTCATCCATAAGGTGGCCGAGGTCAGCCTGCCCACTGAGTACGGCGAGTTCAAGGCCATCGGGTATGAGAGCGCCATAGACGGCCAGTGCCATGTGGCGCTTGTGGCAGGCGATCCGGCAGCACCTGATGCACTGGTCAGAGTCCACTCTGAATGTCTCACCGGCGATGTGTTCCGGTCGAGGCGGTGCGACTGCGGAGAGCAGCTGGCAAGGGCTCTGGAGCTCATTTCCGAGAATGGGAACGGAGTTCTGCTCTATATGCACCAGGAGGGCAGGGGCATTGGCCTTGCCAACAAGCTTCGAGCCTACATGCTCCAGGACCAGGGAAGCGACACAGTTGAGGCCAATAAGAAGCTGGGCTATCCTGCAGACCTCAGGGATTATGGAATAGGGGCCCAGATCCTGGTGGATTTGGGCATAAAAGAGATGAGGCTCCTGACCAATAATCCCAGGAAGATAATAGGCCTGGAGGGATATGGCTTGAAGATCAAAGAAAGGGTGCCCCTCGAGATAGTGCCAAACGATGTAAACAGGCGTTATCTGGAGACGAAGAGGGATAAGATGCATCACCTCCTGCTCCAGAGAGATCTGATTTAATCTAATCTATGCTAATCCTCTTCCTGGAGGTGACTACTTCCTTTGGCAGAGTTATCTCCAGGACGCCATTATTCAGACGTGCCCGGGCCTGATCGCTCTTGACCTCCACTGGCAGGGCCACAGTCCTCTCGAACCTGACAAAGGTGCGCTCCTTCTTGTGGTACCCTTCCTGCTCTGTCTCCATAGAAGAGGCCTTGGCAGCCCTCACTGTCAGATCGTTGTCAGTGACTGTAATATCTACATCGCTCTTGTCCACACCCGGCAGGTCCATGGTCACTATTACAGAATCATCAGTCTCCCTGACATCGGCTAAAGGCATCACTACCTCGCCTGGTGCGCCGCCAGCCTTGGCGCCAGCCTGGCCGCCGGTCTCCATGAGCCTGTTCATCCTCTCCTGAATCCTCTGCATCTCATCCATATACCTGGACTCTATATCCTGGAGCCCCAGATCCCCCATAAGCCTGCTCATGCGGTCCTGGAGGCGCTTGATCTCCTCTACTGGTATAATTCCGGCCATTATAACACCCAGTAGATATTCTGCTCAGACTACTTATAATTCTTCCGATAGATAGGCGGCCTGAATGGCAACCACCTCAGATGAGTCCTTGGCTGCGGCATATTCTGCCAGAGGCTCGCGGTTGAGCTCCAAAAAGACGTGGCCCCAGGAGAACTTGGAGAGAATCTCGCCTGCCTGCTCGCCCTCACCCAGTATGACCAGGGCCGCAGCCAGCGCCTCAACCGTAGAGAGCTTGAAAGGTTTTCCGAAGTTGACGGGGTTTGCAGCCACCAGGAAGGGCAGAGCCCTGGTGTTCAGGTGGACCCTCTCAAAGACCGACTCGGCCTGTTCCCAGCTGCAGTCCAGGGCAGCGATCCCCTTCACGCCTTTGTCTTCAGGAGAAAGAGCCTTCTTGGTGAAAGGGCTCAAAACCAGGTAGGGCTTGAGAAGATTCACTCGGTTGGTAATCCTGGCCAGGCCGAACCTGGCCAGCTTCTTTCCTGTGCACTTCTTTGGGTCGCACTGGTCGGCATGGTAGATGAGAAGTTCCATTATACATAACTGGAACCGATAATCCTATTAACATTGTGTTCAACTCGCTAGCAGAATTTATAAGCTATGGACGAGGAGCCAATCCCGATGGCAGAGGTTTCCAAGGAGTACGACTTCAAGCAAGTGGAGGAGAGATGGATAGAGGACTGGGACAAATCGATGTACTACTTCGACTGGGATTCCAAGGCACCCCAGTACGTAATAGATACACCGCCGCCCTATCCCACAGGCAACTTCCACATAGGCAACGCCCTCAACTGGTGCTACATGGACTTTGTTGCCAGGTACAAGCGCATGAGGGGCTACAACGTCATGTTCCCGCAGGGCTGGGACTGCCACGGCCTTCCAACAGAGGTCAAGGTCGAGGAGAAGTACCACATAACCAAGAATCAGGTGCCCAGAGCTGAGTTCAGACGGTACTGCGAGCAGATGACACTGGAGGCCATAGAAAGGTTCAAGATGACTATGGCAAAGCTAGGCATCTCCACAGACTGGTCAAATGAATATGTGACTATGCTCCCAGAGTATTATGTCAAGACCCAGCGCTCCTTCGTCCAGATGCATTCGGCAGGAAAGATCTACAGAGAGGACCATCCGGTCAACTGGTGTCCCAGGTGCGGCACAGCCATCGCCTTCGCCGAGGTGGAGTACGATTCACGGAACACCACGCTCAACTACATGAAGTTCCCTACAGAGGACGGATTTTTAGAGATTGCCACCTCAAGACCGGAGCTCCTGCCTGCGTGCGTGGCAGTGGCAGTCAACCCCGAGGACGAGAGGTACAAGAAGTACATAGGAAAGAAGGTCCAGGTACCCTTATTCGACTACGAGGTTCCCGTCCTGTACGATCCTGCAGTCGACACCAAGTTTGGCACTGGTGTGGTCATGATCTGCACCTTCGGCGATAAGCAGGACGTCAGGTGGTGGGTTGAGCATGACCTGCCACTCCGCCAGGCAATAGACAGAGAGGGCAGGATGACTGAGATCTCTGGCAAGTACACTGGCATGACCATCCCTCAGTCCAAAGATGCCATAACCTCTGATATGAAGGAGAAGGGCATAATATTCAAGCAAGAGCCTCTGCCCCAGAACGTCGGACTGTGCTGGAGGTGCAAGACGCCCATAGAGATCCTATCCGAGAGGCAGTGGTTCGTCAAGATAGAGCCTGAAAAAATCGTCAAGACCTCTGAGGAGATAGAGTGGATCCCGCCCCATATGGAGGTCAGACTCAAGAACTGGGCAGACTCTGTTGAGTGGGACTGGTGCATATCCAGGCAGAGGATCTTTGCCACACCAATACCTGTCTGGTACTGCAAGGACTGCGGCGAGCCTCTTGTAGCCAAAGAGGAGTGGCTGCCGCTGGACCCCACAAGGATCAAGCCACCAATAAGCTGCAAGTGTGGCTGCGGCGATTTCGATCCCGAAGAGGATGTCCTCGATACCTGGATGGACAGCTCCATATCTGCACTGGCAGTGGCAGGCTGGCCTGGCCGCCAGGACATCAAGTACCCGACACAGCTGCGGTCTCAGGGCCACGATATCATCCGGACATGGGCATTCTACACCATACTGAGATGTAAAGAACTGGTCGGAGCCAAGCCCTGGGATGCCATACTCGTAAATGGAATGGTCCTTGGCGAGGATGGCAGGAAGATGTCAAAGTCGCTTGGCAACTTCATAGTCCCAGAGGAGGTCTTTGAGAAGAATGGAGCCGATGCTCTGCGGCAGTGGGCGGCCATTGGAGGGACGCCTGGAAGCGATGTCATGTTCCGCTGGATGGATGTAACAGCTGCCGGCAGGTTCCAGCAGAAGCTGTGGTCCATATACAGGTTCTCTGCGCCCCTGATGGGCAGGGCCGAGTCGGAGCCCGGACAGGTGGACAGGTGGCTCCTGGGAGAACTCAATGACCTGATCAGGGCGTGCACCGATGCCATGGACAGGTACCAGTTCGATGAGACCCTGAAGGCCATAAGGACGTTTGCCTGGGATGTGCTGGCAGATAACTACATAGAGCTTGTCAAGGCCAGGCTGTACGGCCCTGACAGCCCTGAGAAGTCCTCCGCAAAGAACACACTCTACACTGCCATAGAGACCCTGGCAAGGCTCCTGGCGCCATTTACGCCATTCATATCAGAGGAGATATACAGAAGCCTCACAGGAGAGAGCGTTCATATCCAGAGCTGGCCTGTAGCGTCAAGCATTGCCGTAGATCCCGCAGGGCTGCTCATAAAGGATATAGCCGCAGCCATCAGGAGGTACAAGGCCGAGAAGGGCATGCCGCTCAACGCTCCTCTGCCAAAGATTGAGGTGTACTCTGACCTGAGTTTGGAGACCACTGACCTGCAGGGCGTCGCGAATGCCTCTGTTGAGGCCAGGACCGGCGCACCAGAGCTGGAGACAAGGCCGGTTGCAGTAAAGCCTGTCATGAAGCACATAGGCCCTGTATACAAGGACAGGAGCAGCAAGATCATCAAGGCTCTGTCTGCCATGCCTCCTGCTGAGGTCATGAGCCAGAAACTTTCAGGATCTATAAAGGTAGAGCTTGAGAAGGAGACCATAGAGCTGCCATCTGTTGCTGCCGAGATCTCCACAGAAACCTTAGCCGCTGGAAAGGCTGTGGATGTACAAAAGATTGGCCAGGCCACGGTTCTGATCTGGAGGTAGATGATAGAGGTTGAGGCCAAGGCCAGGTCCAGGCCTGATACCATTCAGAAGATCCTGGACCTAGGGGCGAATCTGGTGGGCGTAGAGCATCACTGCGACGCCTACTTCAACTCTCCCAGGCGTGACTTCAAAGAGTCCGATGAGGCCCTGAGGATAAGGGTGAAGGACCAGGGAGCAAGGCTCACCTACAAGGGCCCAAAGCTCGACCTCCAAACCAAGTCCAGGCTGGAGCTGACCGTGGAAATAGATGATCCTGTGACAATGGAGAATATTCTGACTGCCCTTGGATTTGTGAAGTCAGGAACGGTCAAAAAGGTCCGCACAAAGTACGCCCTCGGCCAGGCAGTCCTGGCCTTAGATGAGGTGGAAGGACTGGGGTCGTTCATTGAGGTTGAGATATTGGGTTCTGATTTTGGCTCTGATCGTGACACTGATCCCAGCTCCAATTTTAATCCTGATTCCAGTCCAGGTCTTGGTTCTGACGAGGTCGAGGCCGACTTTGCAGAGAAGAGGGATCAGGTAATGGAG
>DATMZB010000542.1:0-5324 GCA_035560655.1 Methanotrichaceae archaeon
CCTCTCAAAAAGGGATCAGAGGTCCAGTCCTATCTGAAGGGTGTCATTGCCTGAGATCGCTGGCTGGACATCTGTAGTACTAGGCATGCTATCGCTCACCTTCGCAGCCATGAAGTCAAGGCTCTTTTGGACCTCTCTTTGCTTAATGACTGATATTGATGTGCTGTTCTCAGCCTGGCCTTGATCAGGTCCATTCATAGAAGAGCTCTCCTTCATCCTCACAGAGAAAGGCGTGGGCATGTCCTGATTTGAGACGGGCTTCGAATCAGGGGATGTACTGGGAGACGCATCTTGGTCCAAAGCTGACTGATCTTCCTGCGGATAGGAGATTATCAGAAGATATGGCCCCTGGCCTGTCTCCCTGGATTTAAATTCCGCTTTGTACTCACCGTTGCTGAATGCTCCAAGCAGGAAGGAGATCCGGCTATCTCCCCTGGCCTTGGCCTCTTTGACATCGCGGGTGACGTCAAAGGACCTCGTGCCCTCTTCACTGAGACAGATCCCCACCTGGTGAAGGTTAATTCCGTGGCTGAGAAGAGACTCGATGCTTGGCAGGAGGCTCATCAGCAGTCCGTTGGTGCCAGAGAACTCCGACCAGGTAGATGATATGGGCACGGCAACCAGACCAGCTATATCCTTTGTGCCGTTGGATGAGGCATTGCTGGACTCATCTCTTGATGTATCATTGAGCGTTTCATTGGAGCTGATGGACGACGTGTTGTTGGATGCTCTGTAATATGCATCTGAGGCAGTGCCAGATTTCTGCATCGATGAGGCCTTAAGAGTCAGCAATGCAATATCACTATCTGAGAGGTTCAGCCCAGATATGTCGAACTGGACCGCAGTGAAGTTGGTCACATTGCCGCATCCCGTATCGCACCTAAGGACATCTGAGTTATAGGTCACGAGGCTCTTTAGATTCACATATAAATCGGCTGAGGCTGGCATCTTGGCCGTCTCACACAGCCCCATACCTGAAAGTACAATGAGTGCCAGCAATCCCCCAAGGATAATCTTAACCATTCCAATCCCCTCTATCACTTGAATTAAATCACCTTTTATATATTTTCTTCGGCTCTTCATATCGAGATCCAGTGCCCATCGTGTTGGAGACGCCTCGCCCAAAGATCTTATAGCACTCGATTATATCTTGATAGAGTGATATGCAAAGGCATTTTATGACTGGATGACCTCCTCATGGGGAGATACCAAAACTACATGAAGTCTGCCAGGCCTGTCTGAGTGGAACGGTCATTCTTGAAGAGAGAGTCAATCTCAATCCTCAGCAGCTCCAGCCTTTGCTGGGTGTAGCTGGAGACGCCGTACTCCTTGGCAACCTTCATGGATACCTCCAGGTATTTCCTGACGCTTCCCTCGTGCACAGTCAGGATTATCCTCCCTCCACACCTGGGACAGACCTGCATCAGAGGAGGACGCCTGTACTTTTTCCCGCACTTCACACACCTGACCTTCTGCTTTGAGAATGCATGCAGATTCCCTATCAGGTCAGGCAGGAAGTGAGAGTTGATCACCCTCTCGGCTACGTCTGTTGCATCCACTGCGCGTATGAGGCGCGCCAGCTCAAGCTGTGCGTCCATCTTATCTATCATGGTTTCAAGGGTTTTGTAGGCGCTGTTCCTGGGTCCTGCGGCTATATCCGTTGTGTCGTGGCTGAACCTGAATCCCACATACTGTGCTTCTGTTCCAAGCCTCTTAGAGACCAGGTCAAACTTCGATTCAAGATCCTTGGGGCTTACCTTGTTGAGGCTTGCCTCATAGAACTCCAGTGGATAGACCCTGGTCAGGTCCACATTATGGGCCTCCTTATCCACCTCTGCAGGGTTTAGCTGGGTGGTCATGACGAGGCAGGCATCCATCTTCCCGCCTCTCCTCTCTGGAAGGAAGGACATCGAGAAGTTCAGGAGCGAATCCATGAGAAGCATGACGCAGTCCTCATCCCCGTCGCAGTTCCTTCGCTTGGCTGCGTGGAAGAAGGGATGGCCAAACCCTGCTGAGGCATGTGTATAGCCTATCAGCCTGCAAAGCACTCCTGCAGAGGTATGAGGCGCCAGAGCTACCATGAGAGTGCCTATCAGGTCCTGGACGGTCTTGGCATTGTAGTAAGGCTCCAGGCCATAGAACTTGACCAGGAGATCGTCCAGGAAGCCTGCCACCTTTAGCAGGTACTCGCCCGCATCCCAGGAGAGGATGATGTCCTGTACCCAGAGCTCGCAGACCTGGTCTTCCCTGGCCAGAGGCTCTCCATATGTGTCTTCAATATAGCCCATCTGGCGTAGCTTATCTAAGCTGGTGCTAATCTCATCGGGCCTGAAGTGGGTCAGGGGTAGGTCGGTCAGGTCGTATCTGACAGTGCCGTCCTTGAATATGTTCACTCCATGCTTGGACCTGAGTATTCCCTTCTCAATGGCCTCTGGAGTCTTGTCCCTGGAGGTCATCCCTATGACTCCTCTTACTGGCCCCTGCTCTCTCTCGCCCAGGTTCTCGAAAGCTTGTGCTAATGCCCTCTTCACATCGATCTTCATCTTTGTCGCGGCTGCAGTCTCCTTGCCGCACCTGGGGCACTTCTCTGGCGCTGCCACTCCGCAGTCAGGGCAAGATCTCTTTTTATCAGTGAATCCTCCACAGGAGCACTTGAATGCAAACCCTTCCTTGCCACATGACCTGCAGACTCTGCGCTCTATCTCCGCCTCTATGATGCCGGTCTCATTGCCGTTCTTGAACTTGGCGGCCTCATTTACAAACCTGGACTTGCCTCCGGCATCTCCAGTTGGAAATAGGACGTGGGGCGGAGGCCTCATCAGCCTCTTATCGGACTTCTCGGGCCTGCCCATCCTGGCTCCAATCCTTGAGAGCGCCCTAGCCCTGACTGTGAGGCCTGCCAGCTTGTTTACAGCCTCCAAAGCAGTGCAGTCGGCCACAGGCGGCTTTCGGCTCAGGCCATCGGGATCTATGCCCAAACATAGCAACAGGGGCAATGGATCTTCAATGATTATTCTTCCATCCCTGACCTTGTGAAGGACGAGAAGATTCTCCAGGATCTCCTTGACCGATAATGGAAGGGTCAGCTTCTCAGAACCCGGCACCAGCTCGCCTTCACTGGACGTTGCAGATATGAGATTTTCCAGTTCGTCTGCTGTGATGTCATGCCAGAGGTATGTGTGAGCCGGGTGGAGGGGCACGTTATACTTCCTGGATATGGCTATGGCCTCTTTACCATCTATCTTCTCCAGGTCGGCGGGGTCGCCGCCTGCCTGGAGGAGCTCAGATGCCCACCACTCAACGCAGTAGGATGCCGGTGCCAGGGGACGGTTATTCTCCAGGAACTCGCCGTAGCTTATCAGTATCTCCCCCAGGTCCAGGATCTTGGAGACGTGAGTCCTCAGGGCTGCTGCTATGGACTTCGGGTCGCCCGAGCTTGGCATCCAGTCCAGCTCCTCGGCAGTGTCGATCCTTACCACATCACCATTGACAAGCCTCACTGTGGGCCCCTCTATGGAGTTGACAGGTGCCACTGCAGCGGCTTTGCCGGGCTGCTCGACCTTGATCTGTGTTCCGGGAGCCATGAACTCTCCAAGCAGGATCATGGATGCAGGACTGATTCCTGCAGCAGCCAGGCCGGTGTTCCTGGCACGGCCATACCTGAGCCGAAAGCCTCCTGCCCTGGAGGGATGGGAGAATACAGGCCTGCCTGCGATCAGGTCCCTTAAAAACTTGGGGCTGGAGTCTCCGCCGTCCTTCTTGCTCCCCCCCAGAGTATCGAGCCACTCCCAGCCGGTCATGGAAAGCTTGGAGATATGCTTCTTGAGCTTTGGCTTCTTCAGGGCTATGCCCTCTGCAGAGACCAGGGCTATGCCTCCCCTGACACGGTTGGTCTCAATCCTTGGAAGGTCTCTATATCCCGAAACCTCCTCTTCCTCAGTGGGCTCGCCGTCAATGCATATTGGGCAGTTCTGGACTATGGTCCTTATCTCGTCATCAGACGGGTTGTACTGAAGACCTGCCACCCTCTTGTAAAGCCCTATCTCCTCAACATAGCGCTCAATCTCTTCAGGCCGCGGCTTCCAGGGCGCTATGCCCATGTTCCTCCGGACGTAATCTGCCACCAGCACAGATAGCGCCTGGGCCGTGCCACCTGCAGATCTGATAGGACCTGCATAGTAGACCTTAAGGTACTCTGTGCCATCATCGTTCTTGCCCAGGTCCACCTTTGCTATGCCCTCTATGGGCGCGGCTACAACCCCTTCAGTGAGGAGGGCAACCGAGGTCCTGATTGCCTTATCTATGGCATCTATCTTGGATGATCCAGGGCTTAAGCGGCCGTTTGCGAAGTCCAGGCCTATGGCCAGGGCAGACTCTTCCCTGCTCAGTCCCTCGGCCTCAAGCTGCCTAATCCTCTCAGCAACGCCTGGTATGCCCATGAGCTTCTCCACCCTCTCGGCCAGATCCACTGCCAGTGGCACCTCAACCTGTGTGGTGGGGTCTTTTCCCTGTGACCTAGCCTCTCCGGCTATTGCCATGGCCTTTGCAAGTCCCGATTCTAGGATCTCAAAATACTCAGAGCTCTTCATTTCCCATCCCAGAGAAATAGGCCGGTCGATGGATCGAGAGCCCTTGTGAGGGGCTGTCCAGAGAGCTCGACCAGGTAAAGCTCTGCAGCAAAGATGGTGCCGCTTACCAGGTGGCCGGCCATGGCATGGTAGCTTGAACCGGCTAGAACTGCATGGGCATGCACGAAGGGCTTCCCGTCACGGATGGTGATGTTGCCTGTGCAGGAGGCCAGCTCTGAGGCAGTGCTCACTGACGTCTTCATATACTGGTGAGACTGCTGGTCGTAATAGGCAAGCTCTGCCTGGCTGAGGGCACCTATGACGCTGAATGTACCAGTGGTGATGCCTGTCTCGTCTGCCACTGCTGTGATAGACTCTATTATCTCCTTTCCATAATCCAGCCTGGCCATGATGGTTCGGCCCTGCTGGAACGCTCGAACTAACAATCCTATCCCCCTCAAGCCTCGTTACATTATGGATTAAAACGAAACCGGTAAAGACATTATCTGTCTTTCCAAATATATCTTGCTCCTAGCTGCAGGCCAGTTTGCATCTCCTTTCTGGGCATCCTGTACTTTGATCTTATGTTCGCGATGCAAACCCAGTTCAGATGGAAAAATTTCGATATCCTCTGATGGGATGGACCCAAGGCATCAGAGCAATGTCCATTAAAGAAAATAATAAAATCACCTCTGTGAGTCCGAATTGCGCCTTGACCGTGAAGGATATGAATACCTACCTTTAAGGAGATATCAG
>DATMZB010000543.1:0-7311 GCA_035560655.1 Methanotrichaceae archaeon
TCCTGAATGCGATTGAGACAATATGTATATTTGTCTCATTTTTATGGCCTTGAAACGAGCCTTTTTTAAAAATTGTCTCATGGAGGGATAACCCCTGGTAAGGAGGGATAGCGCATACTCTAGATAAGTAGCTGTCCGATATGATAGCCCTGTTGTTGTTATACAATTGCCTATGTGAAACAGGAATAAGTGCATATAACCGCGGGCCGGAGTCAGCGACTTCTTTCACATGCGACCACAAGAACTTATTAATGAGCAGCTCGGAACGGCAGCCATGAGGCGCCGGGCTTGGCCAGAGCTATGTAGGCGCTTATGCAAGTACATATGCCGAGTTTTCCAGCCGTCACGATGAGGTATAGAAGACGCCCCGGTCCTTCCAGACCTAATAAGTTGGCAATAATGCCTGCTCATCTTTGCAGGCCCATGGCCCGGACAAGCCAAGTCCTTCGTAACTGAGACCATTGCACTTTTGTCCTATCTCAAGCCTAGATGTATGAGTGTTCCCCGCGAACGCGGGGTCAAGGGGGCCGTCGGCCTGAGAGGCCCAGTAGTTAGTGGCGCCCCCAAAAAGTTGCATGGATCGTTCCTCGTGTGTGGTGCTCTTTTCAGGCTTAGATGCACTATCATCTCCCAGTGGCCATGGGGTCGTGGGCGGCCAGACAAGGCCACGAGCTACAGACCAGAGCATAGAGCACCACCCATAAGATAAAGCCCTATTCAGCCATCCAATAAACCGCTCTTGAGCCCTGCAGGATAAATTATCTGGCGTGAAGAAAAGAATCATGGTCTTATATCAGCCGGAATGTATTAGTGCGTCCCAGGCCACCTACCCAACAGGAGTGCCATCAGCAGACCTACCTGAAACCTTTTATACCATGGCCGCGACCACAATTAGGAAATTTAGGAGATCCCTGATGGAATTTACAGCTCAAGAGAAATATGAATTCAAGCGGCTTTTAGATGACCTGAGGTCAAAGACCGGCAGAGGTACTGAGCTCATCTCGCTCTACATACCTCACGATAAGCAGATCTCGGATGTCATGGCCCAGCTCAGAGGGGAGTACGGCCAAGCCGCCAACATCAAATCCAGAGTCACCAGGCTCAATGTCCAGAGCGCTCTAGATTCTGCCATGTCCAAAGTCAGGCTGATCCCCAAGGCGCCTGAGAACGGCGTGGTGATATTTATAGGGTCAGTGGATGTGGGCGCCAACAAGACGGACATGTACAGCGTAGCTATGGAGCCGCCAGATCCCATAGTCACTTACAGATATCATTGCGATTCATCCTTCCTTCTAGAGCCCCTAGAAGAGATGCTGGCAGATAAGAAGACCTATGGACTCATAGTCCTGGACAGGCGTGAGGCTGCCATAGGCGTGCTCAAGGGCAAGCACATTGATGCATTAAAGCACCTGACCTCCACAGTGCCGGGCAAGCAGAGGAAAGGAGGCCAGTCAAGCCACAGGTTCCAGCAGCTGAGGCTGATAGCCATCCACGACTTCTATAAGAGAATAGGCGACAGCGCCAACGAGGCCTTCCTGCCGATAGACCCCAAGGACCTGCAGGGAATACTGATCGGAGGACCATCGCCCACCAAGGAGGAGTTCGTGGAGGGCGAGTTCCTGCATCACGAGCTCCAGAAGAAGGTCGTGGACGCCCTGGACGTCTCATACACTGATGAGTCAGGTCTGCACGAGCTTGTGGACGCGGCTCAGGACCGGCTCTTGGACCTGGAGATGACACAGGACAAGATGCTCATGAGGCGGTTCATGGAGGAGCTGGTGAGCGACAAAGGCCTGGCGTCATACGGCGAGAAAGAGGTCAGGCACAACCTGGAGCTTGGGGCGGTCGATACCCTGCTGCTCTCTGAGGATTTAAGAATGACCAGGGACAAGATAGTCTGCACCAACCGCAGCTGCGACTTCCAGGAGAACCAGACCCGGACTCTGAAATCACCGCCTCTGGGGAGCTGCCTCAAGTGCGGGGGAAGCCTGAGCATCACAGAAGAGGTTGATATAGTATCGGACCTGTCGACCCTGGCAGACTCCAGCGGAGCCAAGGTCAAGATCATATCCACTGAGTTCGAGGAGGGTGCCCAGCTCTACCAGGCCTTTGGAGGAATTGCAGCCATTCTAAGGTTCAAGACCAGTCATATCTGAGCGGGATATTTCATGATAGACGTTTCTGTATATGTGCTGGTCAAGCCCACAGAGAAAGTGGACCGGGTCACCTCGGCCATAGAGAAGATCTTTCCAGGCCTCATCATGGACATACGCGAAGACAGGATCCAGGCATATGACGGCATCGCGTCACTGACCCGCTTCCATATGCTCCTACGCGAAGAGCTCATCCTGGATACCGCCAGGAGGGTCATGGTGAGGGGCCTGGTAGGGAACTCAGTCCAGTTCAGGCTGAGCAAGCAGGCAGCCTACATGGGCTTGATCAGCTTTCCTCCAGAAGAGGAGCCCCTGGGGTCCATTCACGTCCAGATCTCTGGTGACGAGAGGATCATAGACTGGCTGGCGCCAATGACACAGAACGGCGAGCCTGTAGGGGAGATCGACCTCCTGAAGGAGGGTGGCAATGTTTAGCTTCTCATCCGCCAAAATGGTGGACAGGCCTTTTGACTGGGCCTATCAGCTTGAAGACCTCGGGTATACCGGCTGGGAGATAGTCCAGGAAGGACGACAGAAGATCACCAATGAAAACCTGGCCGAGGTCAGGAATATTGTAGAGACCACAAAGCTCGTCCTGACAATCCACCTCCCTTACTCAGACCTCAACCTGGCCAGCATGAACCAGCCCATCTGGGACGAGACTGTAAAGCAGATGAAGGCCTGCCTGACCATGGCCAGCGAGTTTGCAAGGCTGGCTGTCGTCCATCCGGGCCACTTCTCGCCCCTGGGAGCGCTAATGCCCGACCGGGCCTGGTCCCAGAACGTATTTGGGATACAGCAGCTCTGCGACCATGCTGCAGATCTGGACATGAGGATTGCAGTTGAGAACATGGTCAACATGCCCGCAATCCTTGGACGCAGGCCTGAGGAGATAATGGGCATAATAGATACCGTGAACAGAGAAAATCTTGGCTTCATATTCGATGTGGGCCATGCCAACACCAACGGCAATGTTGAGAAGTTCCTGGAGCTGAAAGATAAGATCATCCATGCCCATATCCATGACAACCACGGCGAGAGGGATGAGCACCTGCCTGTTGGAAACGGCACAGTTCCCTGGAACAAGGTTGCAGCAGCCTTTGAGGGCTACCAGGGCAGGATGGTCACTGAGTCCAGATCGCTGGTAGAGGGCGAGAGATCTCTAAAACGTCTCAAAAAGTTGATGAAGAAAGAGTGATTCCCTCAATATATGCCTTCTTTAAACGATCTGGCTGAGGGGATGCTATCAGAGTTCGAGGCCAAGGACCGCGCCCGTGAGGAGACGCTCAAGCTCTCCAGGTCACTCATAAGGAACTGCTCTGCTTCCATCAGGTCTGTGCATCGTGGAGACCTTCCCGAGGCTGAGAGGTACATGGGCATTGCCCTTACCACTCTGAAGAAAATTCGCGACCAGACCAGGGACCAGCCGGTAATAAGGTATGCCGGGTTCGTAGATGATGCAGAACAGGAGTATGCCGAGGCCAGGAACGTCTACTCAATAATAACCAGGCACGAGATCCTCTCTCCTCAGGAGGTGGGTGTGGACACTGTGAACTACCTGGCAGGCCTTGGCGACGTCACAGGCGAGCTTCGGCGTCACATACTGGACCTCATCCGCCAGGGAAGGCCCGCTGAGGGAGAGTACTTTTTGGATGTTGTGGAAGAGATTTACAGGCTGCTGATGCTCTTTGACTATCCGGATGCCATAACCAGGGGGCTGCGCAGGAAGAGCGACTTGGCCAGATCGATGCTTGAGAAGACAAGAGGCGACCTGACCAATGCCATAGAGATGGCTGCCATGGCCGGAAGCATCCACAGGCTAGAGGATAAGCTTAAAGAGGCTGGGTCTAGACTTTAAGTTATGAGATTTGATCCGTCCCAGATAAAGGAGGCTGCCAGCAAGGATTTCGATGCCACCTGGCAGCAGGGAAGGGAGTATCTCGCGAGGCCGGGAATCAACGAGAGATACCCCAGAAGGTCTTATTCTTATGGAGTTCCACATCCCATATTCGATGCCATCCAGAAGCTGAGAGAGGCATACTTGAGGCTTGGCTTTAATGAGGCCATGAACCCGGTCATGGTGGATGCCAAGGACGTCTACAGGCAGTTTGGGTCTGAGGCCCTGGCAGTTCTGGACAGGTGCTTCTACCTGGCAGGCCTTCCCAGGCCAGATGTGGGGATGTCTGATGAGCGCATAGCCCTGGTGAACAGCCTGCTTGGCAGAGACCTCTCTCCTGAAGAGGTCGAGGCTGTCAGGCAGATCCTGCACGGCTACAAGAAGGGCAAGGTTGAGGGCGACGACCTTGTCCAGGAGATTGCCAAATCCCTGGGCGCAAGCGATGCCCTGGTCTCAACGCTTCTGGAGAAGGCTTTCCCTGAATTCAAGGATCTGAAGGCCGAGGCCACCACCCGCACTCTCAGAAGCCATATGACATCGGGCTGGTTCCAGACTCTTTCCAATCTATATTACCGAACCAAGCTTCCTGTGAGGCTGTTCTCAATAGACCGCTGCTTCAGGCGCGAGCAGGCCGAGGATGCGGCAAGGCTCATGACATACCACTCTGCAAGCTGCGTGATCATGGACGAGAACCTGTCAGTAGATGACGGCAAAGCCGTGGCTGACGGGCTGCTGAGCCAGTTCGGCTTCCAGAAGTTCAAGTTCCTGCCGGACGACAAGCGCAGCAAGTACTACACTCCAGGGACTCAGATAGAGGTCTACGCCTACCACCCCGGCCTGAAAGGTTCCAGCACCAAGTACTCCAGCGGCTGGGTAGAGGTGGCAACATTCGGCATTTATTCGCCCACGGCACTAAGCCAGTACGACATACCTTACTCTGTCATGAACCTGGGCCTGGGAGTTGAGAGGCTGGCCATGATCTTGCACAACTCAAGTGATCTGCGGGCACTGTCCTATCCACAGTTCCAGACCGACTGGACGCTGACGCCAAGGGAGATGGCTCAGATGATCCTGGTGGACAGAGTTCCATCCACTCAGGCAGGGCGGGACGTGGCAGAGGCCATAGTTGATACCTGCATCAAGTACGGGGATACGCCGTCTCCCTGCGAGTTCACGGCCTGGGAGGGAGAGCTCTCAGGAAAGAAGGTCAAGGTGTCAGTGGTCGAGCCCGAGGAGAACACCAAGCTCTGCGGGCCGGCGTTCCTTAACGAAGTTGTGGTATACAAAGAGAACATCATGGGCATTCCCCATACATCCCGCTGGGAGGACGCCTTCAGCGAGGGCGTGACCACGGGCATCAGGTATATCGATGCATTTGCCAGCCAGGCTGCTGCCGAAGCGGAATCTGCGGCCCTCGCAGGCCAGGGGTCAGAGTCCAGGGTGAGGATTGTCAAGAGCCCCGGCGAGATCAACTTGAAGATCGAGCCAGCTCTTGAGAGGTTCATAACTAGCTACAAGCACAAGATCGACCTGCGCGGTCCGGTCTTCACTACAGTGAGGAGCCAGATAGTTGGCTGAAATGGCATGAAGGTTGCAACAGCCAACTCTGGGGATAAGCAGGCTGCGGGCGAGTTCGCAGCCTCGCTCATCCAGGACGGCATGGTCGTAGGTCTTGGCACTGGCTCGACCGTGGCCTGGACCATACGCAAGGTCGGAACAATGGTGAGGAATGGGCTGAAGATACTGGCGGTTCCTACTTCATACCAGGCCGAGGCCCTGGCTATAGAATGCGGGATACCTCTGACCAGCCTATCCCAGCACCCTGTGCTGGACCTGGCAATAGACGGGGCCGACCAGGTTGACTCCCGTCTGTATGCCATCAAAGGCGGAGGTGCTGCCCACACAAGGGAGAAGGTGGTCTCATGTTCTGCCAGAAAGTTTGTACTGGTGGCAGACGGGACCAAGTTTGCTGACCGGCTCAGCGTTCCAGTTCCTTTAGAGGTGCTGCCCTTTGCTGCCAAACTGGTTGAGCGCAGGATAGAGGATATCGATGGAAGGCCCGTCGTCCGCCAGGCCAAGATGAAAGATGGTCCAGTAATCACCGACAATGGCAACTTCGTTATGGACGCCGACTTCGGGATAATCGCCGACCCGGAGGGTCTTGGTCAAAAACTTTCAGCCATACCTGGTGTTGTGGAGCACGGCATATTCAGCAATGTGGATGAGCTGCACCTGGCAAGGTCCGGCACTGTGGAGATAGTCAGTCGCAGGTGAGGTGTGTTCTCATGACATTTTCACCTCTGCCCGGATGCGATGCCGATGCCCGGACCATCTGGTGGGACGACGGCCTGTGGATGATAGATCAGACCAGGCTGCCTGCAGAGCTCAAGGCCATCAGGATCAGGTCCATACCCGAGCTGATTGAGGCCATAAAATCCCTGCGCGTCAGGGGCGCTCCTGCACTTGGCGCAGCCGGAGCATACGGAGTGGCACTGGCGGCTCAGCTCTCATGGACTAACAACCCCTTTGACCTCCTGCAGGATGTAGAGGTGGCCGCAGACCTGATCAAGGCATCCAGGCCCACAGCCATAAACCTATCCTGGGGCGTGGACAGGGCCATGAGGGCGGCTGCACTTCAGGACACTATCGAGGGCATCAAGGATGCAGCCCTCAGAGAGGCTGAGCTGATAGCAGACGAGGACATTGCCATCAATAAGGCCATTGGCAGGAATGGAGCCAGGCTTCTGGAAGATGGAGACAGGGTTCTGACCCATTGCAATGCCGGGAGGCTGGCTTGCGTGGGCTGGGGCACAGCCCTTGGAGTGATACGGTCTGCGGTCCAGGAAGGGAAGAATATTCATGTGTATGCATGTGAGACCAGGCCGCTCAACCAGGGATCCAGGCTGACTGCATGGGAGCTCTCCCAGGATGGAATACCTGTGACCCTGGTCTGCGAGAGCGCCTCGGGGTCTATGATGAGAAAGGGAATGATTGATAAGGCAATAGTTGGGGCCGACAGGATCACCAGGGACGTGGTCTTCAACAAGATTGGCACTTACAATCATGCAGTTTTGGCAGAGAAGCATGGGGTGCCTTTCTATGTGGCAGCGCCCCTGTCCACATTCGACCTCAAGCACTCTGAGGGTGATATCACCGTTGAGGAGAGGAGCCCGGCAGAGGTCTGCTCACTGGGATGTATACAGCTGGCGCCAGAGGGGATTGGAGTTTATAATCCGGCATTCGATGCCACGCCGCTGGATC
>DATMZB010000544.1:0-4024 GCA_035560655.1 Methanotrichaceae archaeon
CTCCTGAACAGTCCTGACGCTTGCCCTTCTAGCCTCATCTATCAGGCTTGATCCGGCCTCAGCCTCAGTGAAGACCTTGCCGCCGCCGGCCATGATGAGCCTTGGCAGGTCGGGGTTGAACCCGACATCCCTGTACTCCAGAGGATAGTTGATGGCGATTCCGTAATCTCCAAGGTAGTATATCCCCTCTGCGCCGGGGTTCAATGTGGCCTCGTACCTGTCGGTCCCGGTCTTTTCAATGGCCACACCGGGCCCAAGGTCAGGCCTGGCATTGCTTGTGATTGTGACCTTCAGGGGCGTTCCCAGCCACCCGTCTCCGGCATCAACGCGGTTGGTCTCGGGCCTCGGGTCTCCTATCGCCCAGTTGATTGTGGCAGAGACGAGCTGTGAGCTGCCCTTGGCATACAGAGCCGGAGCCCAGGCAGTGCCGTCATCCGTGGTCAGGCAGGCAACTCTGCCAAGGCCGTATCTCCAGGT
The DNA here is from genome assembly GCA_035560655.1 of Methanotrichaceae archaeon. Classification (GTDB taxonomy): domain Archaea; phylum Halobacteriota; class Methanosarcinia; order Methanotrichales; family Methanotrichaceae; genus DATMZB01. The sequence continues at coordinate 478 of DATMZB010000544.1, forward strand.
CGTGAGCACCGGCTTTCCGTCAGGCATTATCACCAGCCTCTGAGATCCGGGCTTTGGAGTGACGTCATTGAACCCGTTTATGGATGAGTTCAGGCTTATGTCCGTGGTTATGTAGTGGTTAGTGCTCAGCACTACCAGCGGGTATCCTGTGGAAGACTGGTTCTCAGGAGTCCTGTTTGCCTGGGGCAGAGGCTGGGTCTTGGTGGTCAATGATTGGGGGTATGTGAAAGGCGTGAAGCTGGCCCCGGTCTCGGAAGCGAGCTCCCCGAACCTGGCCCTCGGCGGATTGTTGAATGCCTGGACCTGGATGAGCCTGGTTGTGTCGTTCATCGCCCTTATGAGCTCTGCAGACTTGGAAAATGTCTGCGGGTAGTTTGAGAGGTCTCCATCAGAGATGACCACTACCTCGCCCTTTCCAGAGCTGCTCATGTTCAGCATGTCCCAGGCAAGCTGCAGGCCATTGTCCAGGTATGTGTTCTCCGTGCCGGATGGCGAGAGGTTTGTGATCCTGTCATCTATCAGCCTCTGGCCCATGGCCAGGGTCACTGGAGTTGATACCACGTATGCGTTGGTGCCAAAGACCACAACGCCCACCTTGTAGTCCTTGAAGTCCGGAGACTTCAGGAGCTCAATTGCCAGCGACTTCTCATAATCAAGGAGGTTGGTGTTTCCTGCCCGGGTCTCTGTCATGCTAAACGATATATCGAGCACCAAGACCACAGTCTTTCCGCCCTCGAAGGTGCTGGGTATTGATCTGATGGGCAGTGCCTCTTCTAATGTGGTGTTCAGGTAGCTGCCCATCTCATAGGCGTCCGGGCCGCCCACCACTACCAGCCCGCCACCATCGCGAACATAGGGCACAAGAGAGTCCATGCCCGGGCTGTAGACCTGGTTGTCCAGGACCACTGCCTTGTAGCCGCTGTAGCTGGCAGGGAGATCTGCTGCCTGGTCGAGCTTGTACAGCCTGGAGAGTATGTCAAACAGAGGCGACGGGCCTGCTGAGACCAGGAGCACCTCCGGCTTTGGAACAACATAGACCGCCTTCTGGTACTGGTTGTTCCTATCCTGAGCATCTGCTGAGATGGTGGCCTTGAGTATGTGCGTCCCTGTGCTTCCAAAGGCGTGTGAGATCTTGATGCTTGAGGAGCCGTTAGAGCTCACCTGGCCGGTGTATATCGGCTGGTCATCTGCAAATACGGATAAGGTTCCCTGGTAGGTCCCAGACGATCTGACAACTGCAGTGAATGGATAGTCCTCGCCCATGACTGCGGTGTTGGCGCCTGTAATCTCAATGCTTGCATCGAGCTCCCGGGGCTCCATCCCTATTGCAAAGACCGTGGTGTTGGAGGCCCTGGCCAGGGCCAGTGCCTCGTCTAAAGGCCGGCCCGCGTTGCTGTACCCGTCCGACACCAGGAGTATTGTGTTTCCCTGTGAGACGTGCTGGAGTATCCTGTCGCCAAGAGGGGTCGAGTTGCCCTCGAATGTGCTGACCTGGGAGTTGACAAGCCTCTCATGCAGGCGGTCCGCAACACCCGTATCGAAGAGCGCCATCGAGTCTGTCCGGTCGTCCAGGATGGTAATGCTCGGGCTTGTGGTCTCCTTGGTGTAAGTGGCAACCATGTAGGGGTTGGCAAGAGCCACCACTACAAGGCTTAGAACTACTGCCCTGCTGAGCACAAGGATCCTGTCTTTTCCCTTCCAGAGGAAGACCAGGCCAAGGGCCAGTATGACCGGGATCGCCCAGAGAAGCTCAGGCGATGAGAAGTATACTCCATCGCTCATACCTCACGCCTCCACCTGATTATGGCCAGCTCAAGCACTATCATGAGCGCAGCCAGGGCGATCACCCACGGCGCAACATCGTTCTCCACGAGGCTCTCTCTGCCCGTATTGGACTTGAACTCACCAGGATCGTACCTGGCTCCTGCGACGCTTAAGTCAGACTCCTTTGGGTCGTACATATTTGCAGCCAGGGTTCTGCCCTGATAGGTATAGGTTCCAACCTCGTCCAAGAGCAGGCTGGATGTGGTCACGGGGCCGTAGGGCGTGTCCACTGTCAGTGTCCTGCCCAGGGGGATTACCTCTCCTGTCAGGTGGTTGGATTCCGAAATGTCCGGTACGCCCGTCAGCCAGTTGATCATCAGGTACCAGAAGATGGGGTACTCAGGCCTCTGGTAGAAGTCAGAGCTGTAATCCAGGCCGTCGTAAATTACCGTCCCTTTTCCAAGCGTCCAGTAAGCAAGGACCGGCACGCCTCCGGCCTCGATCATCGACTCAGAGCCCCTTCTGGTGCTGGCATCCAGGTATCCAAAGATCCCTATCTCATCGAAGTGGAGGTCCTTTCCAAACTCGGGCGACCTGGCCCAGAGCTGCTCTGTAGAGTTTATGGCGCCTGTGATCCTGACCGGCAGGTACTCAGGGCTGTCCTTTGGGTCATATCCAACGTAGACCACCTTGCCGCCGCCGTCTATGTAGCGGTTCAGCTTTGCATCAGTGGTGGCGTTCCTGGATACTACAACCAGGTCGAAGTTTGAGTAATCGCCTGATGTGGACACTCTGGCATTGGGAAGCGACTGCAGTGCTACCAGTGCGGGGCCCCGCTCGCCCATGTAGAGCACGTTTCTTGGGCTCTGCTGGGGCTGGTATATGTAGGCGCGGTTGTCCGACCTTATGGCATCCTGCAGGTCCAGGGTGATTGTGTTTATGCCAGGTCCTGAATTGAATGAGAAGTAGTAGTCGGCCCCGCTGTCCAGGCTCACTGAGCTGGTGGACGAGCCGCCCGGGCCTGAGACTACTATGGGCACGGTTCTGGCCTGGCCGTAGTTGTGGATCAGAGCTGTGTGGTTGAGGCCTGTGCCCGACTCCACATTCCAGCCGCCGACTATTGCCACGTTATCTCCGCCGCCGTCGGAGTTCGCGAATACTACACCAACATTGTCGTTCTCTATCTGCTTTCGCGTGGAATCCGGGTCATCACCAAGCCAGCTCTTGAAGTCTGATACAACCAGGATGTTTCCGCCATCGGAGCCCAAAAGGCCGCTTCCAAGGAGCATTGCGCCCGAGAGGTCTGCGGATACTGACCTCGGGGAGATCCTGGCCAGGGTATCCCGGGCCTCGGCGTAGCTTCCCGAGTCCAGGGCCAGGATCGGTATGCTGTCGGCCATGACTATGCTGACCTTGTCGTTTCCCGGCATGTACGCCTCTGCCATCTTGACTGCCTGGGGAAAGCTGCTCTCCATGCTGGCTGAGACGTCCATCACCACAACCAGGTGGGATGCCGGAGTGCCGGGCGATGTCGTGTACGGGCCGGCTGCGGCCAGTGAGAGAGATGCCAGGACTATGAGCTGGATCCAGAACAGGGGGTCTTTTATGAGCCGGTTGACTACGGCTGACCTCTCGGCCACTCCCACCTCAAGGAATATTGTAGAGGGAAAGCGGACCTCTTTGGGCCTGGGCCTGATCAGATACAGCACTATCAAGGGAATTATGCTCAGCAATCCCAGAAGGGCTATTGGGTTCCTAAAGGGCATCGCTTATCAATTGCGCA
>DATMZB010000545.1:0-3457 GCA_035560655.1 Methanotrichaceae archaeon
CTTTTTGCAAATTCAATTAAAGCATCAACAATATAGGATAGCAATATGCTTTTGCCAGAACCATTTTTTCCGACAATGATCAACGGCTTCGGGGTACCATCCTCGTTAAATGGCATAGTGATATCTAGCAGCTCGATTGGCCCTGCATTCTCGATTAAGCAATCCCTCAAATACATAACGTTCCCCTCAAGAGTTATATATTAAAAAGATGAAACTAAGCCTTACGCTTTGCCTTCATCGCCTCCACAAACGCCAAGAACGGCGGCGAAGGCTTCCCCGGCCTGGACTTCATCTCCGGGTGGAACTGCGACCCAAAGAAGAACGGATGCTCTGGTATCTCTATGATCTCCATCAAATCCTGGTTGGTCCCGGAAAACACCATCCCACTATCCTCAATTGTCTTGATGTACGCTGGATTTACCTCATACCTGTGCCTGTGCCTCTCCACGATGTCAGTCGTTCCATAAATCTTGTGAGCTAGGCTGCCCTCTTTGAGGTGAGCCGGATAATCTCCCAGGCGCATGGTCGCCCCCATCTGCCTGATCTTCTCCTGCTCAGGCAGAATATCAATGACCGGGTGAGGCGTCGGCCCAAACTCTGTGCTGCTGGCTCCTTCAAGCCCGCAGACATTCCTGGCAAACTCCACCACAGCCATCTGCATTCCAAAGCACAGCCCCAGATAAGGCACCTTCCTCTCACGGGCATACTGTATGGCCTTGATCTTGCCCTCAGTGCCCCTGGACCCAAAGCCTCCAGGAACGATTATGCCATCAATGTCCTTGAGCATGATCTCAGGCGCTCCGACCTCAAGAGCCTCTGAGTCTATCCACTGAATCTCAGGCTTGACTCCAGCCTCAATGCCTGCATGCTTCAGGGACTCGCGTATCGATAGATAGGCATCTTCCATGGGGTCGGTGCACTGTGAGCCGGCTGTGTACTTGCCAACTATCGCCACCTTGACCTTGCCCGTGGCTTCATCAAGCTTCTTGACGAACTCGTCCCACCCTTTGCTCTCCTCCAGTGGGAAGATGCGCATCTCCTTCATCAGGTACTTGGGAAGGCCCTGTGCCTCAAGCTGCAGGGGAATCTTGTACAGGTCCTCTGCATTGTGGCAGCTGATCACTGCCTCCACAGGAACATCGCAGAAGTGAGCAATCTTAGCCTTTGTCTCATCCAGGAGGGGCTTCTCGCACCTGACGCAGATCATGTCAGGCCGCAGGCCCAGCTCTCTCATCTCCTTTACGCTGTGCTGGGTGGGCTTGGTCTTCTGCTCTCCATCCATCGTGGACGGAGCTAGAGTGACGTGTACAAAGAAGATATTGCCTGTCTCCTCGTACCTGAGCTGGCGCATCGCCTCAAGGAATGGCATGGACTCTATATCTCCGACAGTCCCGCCAACCTCAATCAGACAGATCTCGCATCCCCCGTCCCTTGACACCTGGCGGATGCGCTTCTTGATCTCATCAGTGATGTGGGGTATGATCTGCACAGTCTTTCCCAGGTACTCGCCGCGGCGCTCCTTCTCTATGACTGTGCTGTATACCTTGCCCGTGGTTATGTTGTGGTCGCGGGTCAGCTCTACATCCAGGAACCGCTCATAGTTGCCCAGGTCCAGGTCGACCTCACCGCCGTCCTTCAGGACGTAGACCTCGCCGTGCTGGAAGGGACTCATGAGCCCGGCATCTATGTTGATATAAGGATCGATCTTTATGGCCGTAACCTTGTAGCCCCGGTTCATGAGCAACCTGCCGATAGAGGCGGCAGTTATGCCCTTTCCCAGGCCACTCATAACCCCGCCTGTGACCACGATATATCTCATAAAATTCACGCCTTCAGGAGCGTTGCCGCTCCATATATGATAAGGGTAACGATCAGTATCGACGATATCAAAGCTCCAGTGAACTCGGGGATAGTTCCAGAGTAAAATGTCATCACAAGCATGGCCACAAGCAGGACTAGCATCAGAAGCGGGGCCACCGGAAGCGGCAGAAATCCGCTCCTCTCCTGACCTTCCTGGCCGTAATCCTCGCCGCCCTGGCCTGTGTCGTATGAGCTGTCGTATGATGATCCATCATAAGAGCTGTCACGTGCGCCATCGTCATATGCGCCACTATCAGAGCCCTCATCCGAACTCTGGCCCGGATCATAAGATGAATCACCAGAGCTTGAATCATCCCAGCTCCCCTCCTGATCGGGCGCATCATAAGGCCTGTCATTGGAGGAGTCTGCGTAAGAATCATATGAGGACTCGCCAGGCTCCTCATATGCCTGATTGCCAGATCTCTGGTCACGAGATCGCCGGCCACCGGATCTCCGATCACCGGACCTCTGATCGTATGATGGACTTGAGTCCGGATATTCCATCTCCTGGACCGTGGGCTGAGCCTTTACTGCCTGAGTTATCTTGTATCTGGGCGCACTCTTCTGGACCTGAGTGATCTTGTATGTGGAGGGCTCGCTGAAATCAGGGACATCACCATAGCTCTTAAATTCACGGTGGCCGTTGCCATCCAGGTCGTCATCGCTCTCTTCGTCATCCTCATCCTGACGACCGCCATCAGAATTTGAATCAGAATCGTAATCACCGTCGCTATAATCGGCATTACGACCCCTGGCATGGTCGAGATCATCCCCATCGTCATCTTCCTCGTCGTCGCCGCCTCTGCTGCGGCCCCTGGGAGCATCATCATCGTCATCCTGAATATCATCGCCTGAATCTGCGCCTTCGCGGACCAGGGTGATTGGCACACGGTTGATGCTTTCATCGCTGTCTACCAGGATCTCGCCATCCAATCGGTCTGTCTTGGAGGGCATCTTCACCAGGACTGGAACGATCGTCTCCTGCTCCAGGAAGTGGTTGGCCTTCTTGAACCGGACCGCCTTCTTAAGAGAGCTGCTGGCCTCCAGGAAGATGTTTGTGGGCTCGCCGTGGTTCATCACCTGGATCTCCAGGATATCCTCCGCCCCAGGGAGAAGGTGAAGAACGATGGGCTTGGCAACGCCTACTCCATCATTTATATGGATAACATGAGTCATACCCTTGCCCCCTCCACAGAAACTACCACTAAGAAAGCTATAAGGTCTTATAAATATTTCGCCTGTTTATGGCTACGGCTTGTCACGCAGGTCCGGCGGAAGCATATTGGGGATTCCATCCTCGATGGGATAGGTCTCTTTGCAGGCTTTGCAGTACAGCTTCCCCGTGACTATCTCCTTCTCGTTCTCCTCAAAGACCTCAATGGTCAGGTCTCCCTTGCAGAGTGGACAGGCCAGAATATCCAAAAGAGCACGCTTCATATACAGGTGCAGATGACCCCGGCAAGTATAAACCTTTGGCTTATACGGCACGAGATTTCGCGGTTCTATTTAAATACCCATTAAGAGGGAAAGACAAAATTAATTTGCCTGATAGCTTGAAGGCTGTGAGCTTAAGATTTCCTGGCCAACCGATGTATAG
>DATMZB010000546.1:0-2317 GCA_035560655.1 Methanotrichaceae archaeon
ATACATATGTTATCCGTCCCTGCCTGTCTGTCATGACTACGGCATCTATGGATCTCTCAATGATCTCCCGGAGCTTCTTCTCAGATTCCTGAGCCCGGACCTCGGCATGCCTGTGCTCTAGAAGGCTCTCTTTGGCATGAAGCACCATGGCACTGTCACTGTCCCGGCCCTGATCGCCGGGAGGTATATAATACAAGTTCTTACAGACCTCAGCTCCCACCATGACCAGGGGATGGGCTCTGAGCACGTCCATGATAGTGCTGGGATCAAAGCGAGGCTGGTTGTACAGGCAAAGGGTCAGGCATCCTATTCTTCGGATGAAATCTGCTATTTTAGCCTCGTATTCTGCAGCCTTTATGCAGTCTGAAGAGATCATCTCTACAGCGATTCGAAGCACGGAGCAGTCCTCTTCTAGTGGACCCTTTGCCTCAGATCTCATCAGCTCTAAAATCTCATCCGGACACTTCGTGGTGCCTATATCAATTATTTTTATCTGCCCCTTGATAAGGGCGCCCTCGATATCCAATCCGCTTTCATTGAGGCAGCTGGATATCCGGCGGCCATCATGGTGATCTGTGACATAGAGAATTTTCTCGTTCCTATCCAGTCCACATCGGAAATATTCAGCCAGCGCAGAGTTCCTCTCCTCCTCTGTCTCATACAAAATGCATAAATGATCGCCTGATGCCAGGTCGGCTGTGGAGTGCTTTGCATGGTTGCCCATCGAGGTCAGTCACCATTTATCCCCCGCGGTTGAAAAGATCTGCGCTCTAACAGATACTGAGAAGATCTCTTCCATCAATCCATTGTTCGAACCTTCGGCCAGCATTCAGAGCAGCTCACTCAAAGATATGGAACTCCAGCAATGGCCTTTAAAAGAGCTTCGACATCAGCGAGCACTTAGACTCACATCGCTCTAATGCAGGACACCTTTGGCAGTCTGCCTGACCAGGCCTGTCGGGCAGCCATCCTTTTTTAATTTTGAGAATGCTGTCGCGAGCCCTGAGCACTCTGCTCCGGTCTATGCTGCGGATGGAGACCTTTCTTATGACTCCTGATCGCGGATACTCCACCAGCCCATATTCTATCCTCTTATCAAGCATCTCCTCCAGGAGGATGGCATATCCTGCCAGCTTTAGCCTGTCTGTCTTCCAGGCCCCGTTCTCTGGAGCCTTCCCGGTCCTTATGAGAGAGGGAATGGTCCCGGCCACGAGCCTATCCAGCCTGCCAGAGAGGACCAGTCTATCAGACCGCAGATCCACCTCCACATCGCTTGGAAGCAGCTGGTCTGATGATGAGATATACTGAGATAGCTCAGGCATGATCGGCTCCATCTCATGGATAGCTATGGATATCTCCTGAGGATCGATCTGGCCGCGGTAGATTATCAAGATCTCCTGGGAGAGCTTCTCGATCCTGGCCTCAAGCCCATCCCCATCAGTTCCGGAGATGCCGAGCATAAGCCCTCTTATCAGGAGCTGCAATGGGTCAGGTGGCCGCGGCTCCATAGGCTCAAAATAAAGAAGCCTTGGACAGCGCATGAACAGGCCAATATCAGATATCCTCACTGTTGGAAGCATTAAAAAAGTTAGGATGCCTGGACTTAAAAATATTTTTCACAGCGCAGGCTGAGACAGCATCTTTTTCCTAAGCACCTGGTTGATATTGCTTTCCAGGATATTATCCTTGGGTTTCTTTGTGGTAATGAACTTATCCACTGCACTGGACCTATCTTTTTCGCCAGTTGATGTGCTCACTTTATCGGAATTATCCACCGTGCTGGATATATCCGCTGTACTGGACATATTCAATGCGCTGGATATAACTGATGAATTGTCTTTAGCGGAATCGGGTTTTCCAGTATTCAGCATCTCAGCTTCCTGGTCATTGGGGATGAGGACTTCGTCCTCAGAGTCGGCCGGCGCCGACATCTTGTCCTGGGATATCTTCACCAGCCAGGCGTCCTCACATCCCGATCCATACGAGCTGGCGATGCCTGCCACTATGTATCCCCCATCTTTGGTCTGCTCTACAGAAGTGCCTATATCATCCTCATTTCCGCCAAGGACCATTTCCCACAGCTTCTTGCCAGCCGGGTCAGTCCTCATGAGCCACAGGTCTTTTCCAGAATCGAGTGATTCAGTGCGTCCGGCAATGATATAGCCGCCGTCCGTGGTCTGGTCCACAGAGGTGCCAACCGTAACCTCCGCCAGGCCAAAGCTCCTCTCAAACTGCTTGCGCCCATATGAGTCTACCTTGAGCAGGAGGGCCCTTTCAATATCAGCCTGACCTGCATCGGTGCGGCCGACTATGATGT
>DATMZB010000547.1:0-2236 GCA_035560655.1 Methanotrichaceae archaeon
TTCATGGCCTGATCCATATACTGATTGACAATGTTCATATACATCTCTCTTGACATGAGATCGCGGCTGACAGTGCTTAAAGTCTCAGACGAAATTCTGCCATCGCGTGCCAGCTGGCGCCCGGCGTCCTTTGCAGCATCAATCACATCTCTAACAGGCGCACCTGCTTCCAGCATTCCTCTCAGGGCCGGGCCATGGGGCCTTAGAAGGGCTCCCTCGAACTTTGAGTTGGCGTTCCTGCAAAAGGCCTGGATATGGGCCACCATAGGATCGAAGTTGTCCTTCTCCCACAGTCCGCAGCTGGATACAAGGACCATCTTGCCTCTCTTTCCTGTATCCCTGTGCGGGTGCCTGGTATGATCATCCCTGATCTCAAAGAAGGGCAGCGCTCCAGGCACCATCCTGTCCATCAGCATCTTCATGGGGCCGGTAACACCATCGCAGTAGACAGGAGTTGCCAGCACCACGACGTCAGCCTGGCCAACCTTTGGTCTGATCCATTCCATATCATCTTTCTGAGCACACTTGCCAGGGGTCTTCAGCCAGCAAGCAAAGTCGCCATAGCATGGCTTGATATTGAGGTCTCTTGTGTATAAGAGCTCCACCTCAGCTCCAGCTTCCTTCAATCCTTCCAGGAAGGGATTGAGTATCATGGCGGTATTTCCCTTATCTTTCTGAGGGCTAGAGTTGAACGCAAGTACTTTCATGGATTTCACAGATATTGGCATGAAGCTTATATAGATTCTTAATATCGCCATTTCGCTGGAAAGTGTTACTCATCACCCTCCTGCACCACACCCTAAAACACCCTCTAATGCAATAGAGCCCGAATCCTCATGCGCTTGGCAAAGGACTTCGTGGGCCAGGGTCATTAAAAGGCTGATTTGATTGGCTGCAGCAATGCGTTTTGAATCTTCCGCCTTGTAGGCGCTCACTAACTCTAATACAAGAAGAGATTACACTGAGTTTGACCTGAGGCGATAAGGACTATGGGCAAACAAGTAGAGATCATCCCTGCGACCATTGAAGATGCCCTGGAAATCCTCGCCCTTCAGAAGCTGGCATACCAGAGCGAGGCCCGGATCTATAACGACTGGACCATACAACCTTTGAGAGAGACCGCTGAGGATATTCGAGCTGAGTTCAATACCCATGTATTTCTCAAAGCAGTCAGCGAGCGCCTCCTGGTTGGATCGGTCAGGGCCTGCACCATGGGCACCACCTGCTACATAGGCAAGCTGATTGTGCACCCCCAGTGGCAAAACCAGGGAATAGCCACCCGGCTTATAGCTGAAGCTGAGATGATGCATCGAGACACTGGCCGGTTTGAGCTGTTCACAGGGTCGAAGAGCGCTAAAAACATCCATCTCTATCACAAATGCGGATACCAGGAGTTCAGGAGAGAAAAGCTGAACGATAGTATTGAGCTGGTATACCTGGAAAAGATCGTGCCCAACTTCGGCAAAGACACCGCGAGATGTATCTGATTGGCGCAAGCCTGCAGAAAGAGCATCGTCCATAGGCCGAATCCATGAGCCCTTAGCGTACTATACCAGCTACTAGAACATCAAGCAATGTAGCACCGCCAAGCTATGCCCCTTAATCGCCGCTTCCAACGAAAAGCCTTTTGGTAATGCTCGGGTACCAAAAGTTTTCCCCCCATAATTTTAATATGAATCCCGACCCATCACCAACAAATGAAGCTCAAGATCACCATAACAGGCCCCAAGGTCCACGACGTAGGCTACAGATATCTCTTATTAGGCGGCGCTATGGGTTTGCGCCTACCAGGGTTTTATGCAACTAATCAGGTGGAGCCGAAAGAACAGATGGTCGAAATCCTCGTAGAAGGCAAAGAACCCCAGGTTAAGGCATTCGTGGACTTTGTGCAGAATAACAAACCGATTAATGCTCGCGTCTCAGATATCACCACATCAGAGTATGAAGATGATATCCCAAGGCGTAATGAATATACTCAAGACCTAACTGCTTTGCAGATGCTAAAAGCTATTCCGACGATGTTGAAAATTGAAGAAAATACTAAGTCCATCCCACAGATTGCCAAGAACACCGACCTGATCCTAGAAGAGTCCAAGGGACTCAGGGAAGAGATTCAGCCAGGGTTAGGAATGCAGCTTAGGCAGATGCAGGCGGATATCAGGGCCTTAAAAGAACGGATGGGGATGCCTTGAATGATACATTGTAGCTGCCCACCTTCGCGCTCTCTGCAGATACG
>DATMZB010000548.1:0-2919 GCA_035560655.1 Methanotrichaceae archaeon
ATATAGAAATTCTTTACCAGGATGATAACGATGGAGATTCGAAAAAGAGATGTATTTCCATGACAGAACATGATATCGAGGGCAGCTCGCTGGATACGATAGCTTCAGACACACCCTCCGAGGAGCCTGCCTCTCATGCAATTAATGGCAATCTCAGACAGAAGGGATTGGATATAGTGCCCACCCGTGAAGAGCGACTCGGCACCATCATTGCATACGGTGGAAACTGCCAGGGGCTTCTCAAAGGCTGCAACAGGAAGTGCCCAAAGCATCAGGAGAGGAGCTTCTCTCAGTCAGGCCCATGTGATGAGATGATGCCGCTATTAAACTCGGCCATGATCAATGGTAACGTGGTCATAGCCCACTCACCGGCGGGCTGCCCTTCCATGATAGATGCAGTCTACCTCCTCAACAAAATAGGCAGGCTGGGACGTAATCAGCCAATAGAGCCCGTACGGTTCATCTCAACCAACCTCTCAGAGAACGATGTCGTATTCGGAGGGGCAACTGAGCTTGGAAAAGCCATAATTGAGGCAGATAAGCGCTACAATCCAAATCTTGTGACGGTCATCACTTCATGCGCCTCTGGAATCATCGGGGACAACATTGAGGCAGTGGTGAATGCCGTACAGCCCCAAGTGAAGGCTGCCATCGTTCCCATGCGCTGTGAAGGCTTCAGGTCGGGAGCAGTGGCCACAGGATATGACGCATTTCTCTATGCGCTCTTAAAAGTTATCCAGAAGCCTCAGGTGACGAGAGAGAACACCATCTTGATAGTGGACCCCCTCACAATAGATAGAAAGAACGAGGTTGAGATAGAGAGGCTGCTCTCAAAGGTCGGGATAAGCGTCCAGTGGTTTCCGCTCTTCCAGGACTTCGAGAGCATAAAGAGGGCAGGAGAGGCCACCGGGGCCAGCACACTTTGCAACCTCATGAGCAACTTCTTCCTGAGGGCGTTGGATGAGAGGTACGATGTGCCATTCACTGAGCCGCCCATGCCTGTAGGCATTGAGTATACTAACTGGTGGCTGAGGGATGTGGCAAAGCTGTTTGGAAAACAGGATGAGATTGAAAAGGTGATTGCAGAGGAGGTGGCCAGGATCAGGCCCAAGCTTGATGAGATCCGGAGGCAGGTCGAGGGCAAGAGGGTCTACGTCGGCTTCAATCTTGCCAGGTCAGTAGGAGTACAGAGCTTGCTTCTGGAGCTGGGCATTGATACTGCAGTTACAACTGGATTCGAGTACAGCGATGATTATGGCCAGGCACCCCTGGAGAACTTGAGCCGGAGGAGCAAGGATTTCCTGGTCCAGATCGGCAACTTCCAGCAGTTCGAGTGGACCAACCTTTTCCATAAAGAGAAGCCCGACCTCCTTGTAGGCGGCCAGGAGCACAGCGGCTGGGCGCTGAGGGATGGCATACCTGTGACGGCTTTGCTGCCGGATACGTTCTATGTAGGGTATGAAGGTGCGGTCAGCTTCGCCAAGGAGATCACTAAGAGCCTGAGGAATCCATCTTTTGCAAATAACATCTCTAAAAGGGTGAAGCAGCCCTACAAGGAGAGCTGGTACTCACAGGACCCCTTCAAGTACATAGGAGGCGATGGAAAATGAGCTTTTCAGAGGAGCCGAGGTCAACCTGCGCCCTGGGTGGTGCATTGAACCTCATAAGCTCAATCAAGAGAGCGGTCCCCATAATTCATGCCGGGCCTGGCTGCGGATTCACCCTGACCTTTGGACAGAACATCGCCAATGGATATCAGTACATTGGCTATGCCAGCGGGTTTGCAGCGCCCTCAACCAACACCCTGGAAAAGCATGTGGTATTCGGAGGCGAGAGCCGGCTCCGTGAGCAGATCAGGACCACCCTGGTGATCATGGATGCAGATATCTTCTTCGTTGTATCGGGGTGCACAGCCGGGCTCATTGGAGATGATGTAAAGTCAATCGTTGCAGAGTTCCAGGGATCAGAAAAGCCGGTGATATTTTCTGAGACATCTGGGTTCAAGGGAAACACCAGCCGAGGCTATGATCTTGCCCTGCGGTCCCTGGTGGATCAGCTTGTTCTGCCTTCAGAGAAGAAGACCAAGAACCTTGTAAATCTATTTGGGGTGGTGCCAAGCCATGATGCCTTCTGGCAGGGAGACATAAATGAGATAGTGAGGCTGCTGAACAGGATCGGGGTGGAGGTCAACCTGTCCGGGAATGGGGACGACATTGAGAAGATCAGGCGGGCTGCCGAGGCTGAGTTGAATATTGTCCTATCAGCGAACACCGGCCTCTCGACAGCCGAGCTATTCAAGGAGAAGTATCAGGTGCCTTACCTTAAGTATCCGTTACCTATTGGCACTGAGACGGGCAAATTCTTGAGGGCAGTGGCCGAGGCGCTCGACCTGGAAAAAGAGAGAGTGGAAACGGTGATCCGGGAGGAAGAGGCAGAGTTCTGGAAGTACCTGATCCAGTTTTCAGAGGCTTATGTCTTCTTGCTGGTCAACAAAGAGTTCGATGTGATCAGCGACTCTAATTATGCCATTGGCCTGGCCAGGTTCCTCACAAATGATCTAGGACTATATCCCAAGCTGATAGCTGTGACTGATAGCCCTGATGAAGGTCTCAGGGCTGAGATCGAAGGAGAGATCAAAGAGCTCAATTACGGCATCTCGCCAAGGGTGATCTTTGAAGAGGACAGCTACAAGGTCTGGGAGGAGATATCCAAGGACGTGCCCAACCTGGTATTTGGAAGCTCACTGGACCGGCAGCCGGCCAAGAAGAGAAATGCTCTGCTCTTCCCAGTGTCCTATCCGCTCTTTGATCAGACGGTGCTGTCGAAGGGGTACTCGGGGTACAGAGGGGCTGTGCGATTGGTGGAGGATCTGGGGACGGCGCTGTTGACGAGCATTTGAACTGTATGTGAATTCCCTAT